>DASQSC010000654.1:0-3589 GCA_035642555.1 Streptosporangiaceae bacterium
CAATCAGCGAGGTCTCGCGGTCGGCGGCCGCCTGGACGGCCCGCAGGTGGCGAGCGTGCATCCCGTACCCGCCGAGCGCCACCGCGGCCCTGGCGGCGTCGAGCGCCTCCTGCCGGTAGTGCCGGCCGGAGCGCTGCACCACCCCGAACTCCTCCAGCTCGGCCAGCTTGGCGTCGTCGATCCCGGCCTCCTCCATCAGCTGCCGCCGGGTCAGCAGCGACGAGGAGTCGCCGTCCTGCCCGGGTAGCCTGGCCCCAGCCTCCCCGCTGGCCGTGTCGAGCCGGTCCCTGATCACGCGCAGTGGCAGGTAGTGATCCCGCTGGACGGTCAGGATGTAGCGGAGCCTGGCCACGTCGTCCATCCCGAACCTGCGGTAGCCGGACGGCGACCGGGCAGGCTGGATCAGGCCCTCGGACTCCAGGAACCGGATCTTGGACACGCTGACGTCGGGGAACTCCCCCCGGAGCTGGGCGAGCACCTCGCCGATGCCGAAGTATGCCCGGGCGGGCTCTGCGCTCATGCCCCTACCTGCGCGCCCCCGCCGCCTCGCTCCGCCGGGTAGGTCCGGCCGACAAGGAACACCAGCCGGAACTTGCCCACCTGGACCTCGTCCCCATCAGCCAGGCTGGCTTCCTCGATGCGCTCGCGGTTGACGTAGGTCCCGTTCAGGCTCCCGACGTCGCGGACCGTGAAGCCCCCGGAGTCCCGGTAGAACTCCGCGTGCCGCCGCGAGACGGTCACGTCGTCCAGGAAGATGTCGCTGCCCGGATGCCGTCCCACCGTGGTGAGGTCGTGATCAAGCAGGAACCTGCTGCCGGCGTTGGGCCCGCGCCGCACCACCAGCAGGGCCGTGCCCGGCGGCAGCGTCTCGACCGCCGCCGCATCGGCAAGCGGCTCCTCCAGGTCGGTCTCGCCCGTATCCGGACCGCCCATCGAGATGATCGAGGTGGTCTCGCCTGCCCGGTCGCTCGGGCCCCGCGCCACTAGCGGGGCGCCGCACTGCGAGCAGAAACGCGCCCCGTCCGGGTTCGCTTCCCCGCAACGGGTGCAGTAGACGCTCGGCATGCCTCGGCCCAGCCTCTCCTCCGCCGGCCACGGGCTCTGGGCAGGAACTACATCCCCCGACGCGGCTCCTGGCGTGAACTCTGTTGGTACCGACCACGCTACCTGTGATCCGGCCGGGCGGTCCATGTGCCACGCGTCGCGACCGCGCCGCCGCCAGCGGCCCCGCCAGCCACGGCGCCTGTCACCGTCACCGGTGGCCGGCCCGGCCCTGCGCCACATCCGGTCACACCCCCTGTGCGTGGTCTCCCGCCGACAGGATTGAGAGGCGATTCTCTCACGCCTGCTGCCGTTCCCGCTGGCCGGTCGGCCAGGTCGGGCAGGTCAGGCGGAGACCCCAGGGCCCGGGCGGGTCAGGCCCCGGCCTGCTCGGCGATCATGGCCCACTTATCCAGCAGCGCCTGGGCCTCGTCCGCGTCCGCGCCCTCGGCCCACAGGTGGGTCACGGCGTCCGCCGGATCCGGCAGCACCAGCACCCAGCCGCCGCCCGGCTCGACCACGCGCACGCCGTCGGTGGTGTCGACCTTGTGGCCGGCCGCCGCCTCCACCACGGTCCGCATCACGCTGCCCTTCGCCGCCCACGGGGTCGGCATCGAGCGCTTGAGCAGGTGCGCGACCGGGATCCGGGCGTCGATCTGGCTGAGCGTGAGCCGGGTCCTCGCCACCAGTCCCAGCAGCCGGACGAACACCGCGATGCCATCCAGGGTGGGGCTGAACTCGGGCACCACGAAGCCGCCACGGCCGTCCGCGGCGAAGATCACGTCCGGCGCGGACATGGCCTCGGTGAGCGCGTACAGCGAGGTAGGCGTCCAGTCCACCTGCACCCCGTGGAAGCGGCACACCTGCTCGGCGACCCGGGTGGTGGTGACCGGCAGCGCCACCCGGCCGGACCGCCGCTCGGCTGCGATCAGGTCCAGCACCACGAGCAGCGCCCGGTCGTCGCTGACCATGGCGCCCTTCTCGTCCACCAGGTGTATCCGCTCCCCCACCTGGTCGAAGCGGACCCCGAACGCCGCCCGGGCGGAGGCGACCAGCTCCGCCAGCCGCTGCATGCCGGCCCGGTGCTGGGCGAGGCTCTGGGTGGGCGAGGCCTCGTCCAGCCGGTTGTTGACGGTGAGGACGTCGACCCCGATCCGCCCCAGCAGCGCGGGCAGGACCAGGGACGCGGTGCCGCCGGCGCAGTCGACCACCACCTTCAGCCCGGCCTCCCGCACGCCGGTCATGTCCACCTGCCGCAGCAGCTCGGCGGCGTAGGACTCGACCACCCGGGACGGGTAGGTCAGCTCGGCGATCTCGCCCGGGAACGCCCGCCGGTACTCCTGGCGGGAGAACACCCGCTCCAGCTTGCGGGCATCGGCAAGCGACAGGTCCGTTCCGCTGTCGTCAAGGAAAATAATGTCGATCGACTGCGGGTCGCCCGGGGTGGTCCGCAGCGCGATGCCGCCGCTGCACTCCCGCCGCGCGGTGTGGAACCGGGCCAGCGGCAGGGCCTGTGCCTCCAGGTCGACCACGTTGATCGCGCTGGCGTTGAGCGCGCCGTGCATCGCCCGCTTCAGCGCCCGGGCCGCCCGGGAGGCGTCCCGGGAGGTCGTCACCGCCGAGCCCTTGCGGAGCGTGGTGGCGTAGGCGCTGGCCAGCCGGACGCACAGCTCCGGCGTGACCTCCACGTTGATGAGCCCGGACACCCCGCGCTGGCCGAACAGGGTGCGCTGGCCCCGGGACTCCCAGATGACGCTGGTGTTGACGACCGCGCCCGCCTCGATCGTCTTGAACGGGTACACCTTGACCCCGGCCGACACGTACGCCTCGGACTCGATCACGCACTCGTCCCCGACCACGGCGTTCTCCTCCACCCTGGCCGAGCTCATGACGTCGGTGTTCTTGCCGATGACGCAGCCGCGCAGGGTGACGCCCTGGCCGATGTAGACGTTGTTGTGCACCACCGCGTGGTGCAGGAAGGCGCCCTCCTTCACCACCACGTTGCTGCCGATCACGGAGTACTCGCGCAGCTGCGCGCCGGCCTCCACCTTGGCGTAGTCGCCGATCACCAGCGGGCCGGTGAGCACGGCGTCGGGGTCGACCTCGGCCCCCTCGGCGATCCACACCCCCGGCGATACCTCGAACCCGTCGATCTCGGTGTCGACCTTGCCGGCCAGCACGTCCGCCTGGGCCTTCAGGTAGCTCTCGTGGGTGCCCACGTCCTCCCAGTAGCCGTCGGCGACCCACCCGTACAGCGGCGCGCCGGACTCCAGCAGCTCCGGGAACACGTCGCCGGACCAGTCCACCTGCTCCCCGGCCGCCACGTGCGCCAGCACCTCGGGCTCCATCACGTAGATGCCGGTGTTGACCGTGTCCGAGAACACCTGGCCCCAGGTCGGCTTCTCCAGGAACCGCTGGATGCGGCCGTCCTCGCCGACGATGATGATCCCGAACTCGAGCGGGTTCGGTACCCGGGTGAGGCCGACCGTGACCAGGGCTCCCTGCTTCTTGTGGTAGGCGACCATGGCCGACAGGTCGATGTCGGTCA
>DASQSC010000655.1:0-4305 GCA_035642555.1 Streptosporangiaceae bacterium
CCGAACTGGCCCGGGCCCGGCCGGCCGACGCCATCCTCTCCGAGGAGGGCAAGGACAACCCGGCCCGGCTGGCAGCGGACCGGGTGTGGATCGTCGATCCGCTGGACGGGACCCGCGAGTTCGGGGAGGCCGGCCGGACCGACTGGGCCGTTCATGTGGCGCTGTGGGCGCGCGGGGAGCTGGCCGCGGGAGCGGTCGCGCTCCCGGCCCAGGGCCGGGTGCTGAGCACCGCCGAGCCGCCCGCTGAGCCGCCCGCCCCCGGCCCGGCCGCGTCTGGCCAGGCGGGGCGAGGGCAGGGTGGCCTGGACTCGCTGCGGGTAGTGGTTAGCCGTAGCCGCCCGCCCGGGTTCGCCGCCCGGCTGCCGGTCACGCTGCTGCCGCTCGGCTCGGCGGGCGCCAAGGCGGCGGCCGTGATCTGCGGCGACGCCGACGCCTACGTCCACGAGGGGGGACAGTACGAATGGGACTCGGCCGCGCCGGTGGCCGTGGCCAGGGCCGCTGGCCTGCACGCCTCCCGGCTCGACGGGTCGAAACTGGCGTACAACCAAGCCGATCCCTGGCTGCCGGATATCCTGATCTGCCCAGGGGCGCTCGCGGGCCCGCTGCTCGAGGCGGTCCGCGCTGCTCGCACCGGGGGACGTGAGTAGGGCTCGCGTCCGCTTCCCCATTGCCCTAGACCCGGAGTTCTGCCGATGGCCGTGACGCATTCCGACTACTGCCTCAGCCAGCTCGATGCGCTGGAGGCGGAGTCCATCCATGTCATGCGGGAGGTGGCCGCCGAGTTCGAGCGGCCGGTGCTGCTGTTCTCCGGCGGTAAGGACTCGGTCGTGATGCTGGCGCTCGCCGAGCGCGCGTTCGCGCCCGCGAAGATCCCGTTCCCGGTCATGCACGTGGACACCGGGCACAACTTCCCCGAGGTCATCGAGTTCCGGGACCGCCGGGTGGCGGAGCTGGCGGTGCAGCTCGTCGTCGCCTCGGTGCAGGAGTCGATCGACGCGGGCCGGGTGACCGACGAGACCGGGCGGTGGGCCAGCCGGAACCGGCTGCAGACCGTCACCCTGCTGGACGCGATCACCGACCACCGGTTCGACGCGGTGTTCGGCGGAGCCCGCCGGGACGAAGAGAAGGCCAGGGCCAAGGAGCGGGTGTTCTCGTTCCGGGACGAATTCGGCCAGTGGGACCCCAAGGCCCAGCGCCCCGAGCTGTGGAGCATCTACAACACCCGGATCCGGATGGGCGAGCACATCCGGGTGTTCCCGTTGTCCAACTGGACCGAGCTTGACATCTGGCAGTACATCGCCCGCGAGGAGCTGGAGATCCCGCCGATATACATGGCGCACACCCGGCGGGTGTTCGAGCGGGACGGGATGCTGCTGGCGGACAACCCCTACATCCCCCGCCAGCCGGATGAGCAGGTATACGAGGCCACCGTGCGGTACCGCACGGTGGGCGACATGACCTGCACCGGCGCGGTCGAGTCGGCGGCCGCCACGCTGCCCGACGTCATCGCCGAGATCGCGGCGACCAGGATCACCGAGCGCGGCCAGACCCGCGCCGACGACCGCACCAGTGAAGCCGCCATGGAGGACCGCAAGCGGGAGGGGTACTTCTGATGACGGACGCGCTCGGGACCTCTCCGGTGAGCCCCTGGCCGTCAGGCCGCCACAACGACCTGCTGCGGTTCGCCACCGCCGGGTCGGTGGACGACGGCAAGAGCACCCTCATCGGGCGGCTGCTCTACGACTCGAAGGCCATCTTCGAGGACCAGCTCGCGTCGGTGGAACGGACCAGCCGGGCGCGGGGGGAGGATTACACGAACCTCGCCCTGCTCACCGACGGGCTGCGGGCCGAGCGGGAGCAGGGGATCACGATCGACGTGGCCTACCGCTACTTCGCCACCCCACGGCGGAAGTTCATCATCGCCGACACCCCTGGTCACGTCCAGTACACCCGCAACATGGTCACCGGGGCCTCCACCGCCGACCTGGCCGTCATCCTGGTCGACGCCCGCAACGGGCTGACCGAGCAGAGCAGGCGGCACGCGTTCCTGTCCACCCTGCTGCGGGTGCCGCACCTGGTGCTCGCGGTGAACAAGATGGACCTGGTCGGCTACGAGTCCGAGGTGTTCGAGAGCATCACCAACGAGTTCTCGGCGTTCGCGGCCAAGCTGGACATCGGCGACCTGACGATCATCCCGATCTCGGCCCTGCACGGCGACAACGTGGTCGAGCGGTCGGAGAACATGCCCTGGTACGACGGGCCCGCGCTGCTGCGGCACCTGGAGCACGTGCACATCGCCTCCGACCGGAACCTGATCGACGTGCGGTTCCCGGTCCAGTACGTGATCCGGCCGCACCAGGCCACCGACCCGCAGCTGCACGACTACCGCGGCTACGCCGGGATGGTGGCCGGCGGCGTGCTCAAGCCGGGCGACGAGGTCCTGCACCTGCCGTCCGGGCTGACCACCACCATCAACCGGATCGACACCGCCGCCGGGCCGGCCGACGAGGCGTTCTCGCCCATGTCGGTCACCCTGCTGCTCGACGACGACCTGGACATCTCGCGCGGTGACATGATCTGCCGGCCGCACAACCAGCCGCTGGTCACCCAGGACGTCGAGGCCATGGTGTGCTGGATGTCCGAGTCCAGCGTGCTCACCCCGCGCAGCCGGCTGGTCGTCAAGCACACGACCAGGACCGCCAAGGCGATGGTCAGGGACCTGCACTACCGGCTCGACGTGAACACCCTGCACCGGGACGAGACCGCCGACCGGCTCAGCCTGAACGAGATCGGCCGGGTCACGCTGCGGCTCACCCAGCCGGTCTTCTGCGACCCCTACTCCCGGAACCGGCAGACCGGCGGGCTGATCCTGATCGACGAGGCCACCAGCGCCACCGTCGGTGCCGCCATGATCACCGAAGCGCGCTAACTCAGTTAACAGTGCAGGTTTTCCCCTTATAGGGGGTAAAACTCGAACTGCTGGCTGATTGCCGTGCCCGGACGGCGACCGCTGCGCACCTTCGCTTTTCTCGGGCCGTCAGGTTAGGTTCCGGATAGCGGATCCTGCGGGAGGTGCGGTGGGGCAGTTCGACGACCTGCGCGAGTATGTGGCGATTCCGAGGGTGACGGGGCTGCGGCTGTCCCCGGCCGGGGACTGGCTGGCCGCCACCGTGACCGAGATCGGGCCGGACGGGAAGAAGTACCGGTCGGGCATCTGGCGGATCGCGGTGGACCCCGGCGGGCCGGCCCCGGTCCGGCTCACCCGGTCGGCCGACGGCGAGAGCAGCCCGGCCTTCCTGCCCGACGGCTCGCTGCTGTTCGTGTCCAAACGGCCCGATCCGGCCGCAGCTCCCGCGGATGGGGACGAGCAGAAGCCGGCCCTGTGGCTGCTGCCAGCGGGCGGGGGCGAGGCCCGGCGGATCGCCGCCCCGCCGGGCGGGGTGGTCTCGGTCACCACCGCCGCGGACGTGCCGGCGGTGGCGGTCATGGCGCCGATGCTGCCCGGCTCGGCCGGGCTGGACGACGACGCCAAGCGCCGGGAGGCCCGGTCGGCCGCTGGCGTGACCGCGATCCTGCACGAGGCCGGGCCCGTCCGGCACTGGGACCATGACCTGGGCCCGGACGAGCCGCGGCTGCTCACGGCCCGGGCCGGCGCGGACGGCCTGGACGGCCAGCCGCGCGACCTCACCCCGGAGCCTGGCCGGGCACTGGACGAGCAGCACGCGGAGCTGACCCCGGACGGGTCGCAGGCTGTGACCAGCTGGATGCTCTGGGACGACCCGGCTGGGCTGCGGTGCGAGGTCGCCGTGATCGACACCGCCACCGGGGCCCGGCGGGTCCTGCTCGCGGCACCGGGCATGGACTACGCGGAACCGCTGGTGTCCCCGGACGGCACGCTGGTGGCGTGCCTGACCCAAGAGCACGACAGCTACCAGCGGCCGGGCGATCAGACCCTGCTGGTGGCGCCGCTCGACGGCAGCGCCGGTCCCGCCGACCTGCTCGCCGGGCTTGACCGGTGGCCGGCCGGCGCGGCCTGGGCGCGCGACTCCCGGTCGGTCTTCTTCACCGCCGACGACCACGGCCGGTGCCCGGTGTTCCGGGCGGATGTCGCGGGCGCGGCGAACGGCGGGCCGGGCGGCATGGTCACCCGGATCACTCCGGACGACGGGGCCTACAGCGACCTGTGCCCGGCGCCGGACGGCCGGTACCTGTACGCGCTGCGGTCGGCGGTGGACAGCCCGCCGCAGCCGGTGCGGATCGACCTGGCGGCACCGGACCGGGGACCGGAGCCGCTGCCGTCTCCCG
>DASQSC010000656.1:0-5591 GCA_035642555.1 Streptosporangiaceae bacterium
GGCGTGCGCGATGCCGGCCGCCAGCATGGTCTTGCCGGTACCGCCGGGTTCCGGCGGCCCGGGCAGGCCGGCGTCGTCCGGCGGGGCCAGCAGCGTGGTCGTGCCGCAGTCGAGGGTGCCGCGCTGGCCGAGCCCGGTCTCTGGCCGGTCGTTATGGAACTCGTCCAGCGGCGGGAGAGCCCCTGACAGCACCGGCCAGGTCACCGGCTGCGCGCGCACGGTCCCCCCTCCTCCCCGTGACAAAGCTCACATTACGGTTTATCCCAGGGCGAGCACGGGTGAACGAGGCAGTTTCCGGGCCGACGGCGCCATTATTTTTGTGCAACTCATCGGTAAGTTGCACAAGGAGCAGCCTGGTTGCGCAAAGCAGGCCGGCTGGCGGGGCCGGCTCCCGTTCGCGGGGGAGAAGAGTTACCGGAGGTCGCCAGCGGCCAGCCGCTCGAGCAGCCCGCTCCGCCATACCTCGGCCTGTTTGACCTGGTTGAACGTGAACAGGTGCAGGCCCTCGACGTTCGCACCGGGCGCGGTCAGGGCGCCGGCCGCCCGGCTCAGGAAGCGCTCCGGCCGCCAGCCGCCTGGCACTCCCAGCCGCAGGAACCACTCCATGTGCCGGGCCGCCAGCCGGGCCGATTCGGCGGCTCCGGCCCGGGCGGCCATCCGCAGCAGCCGTGCCTGGTCCACCGGCCCCGCCATTCCGGCGAACAGCGGCAGCGTCACGCCCCGGGCCCGGACCCGGCTGATCCACCGGGCCAGCACCGCGGGGTCGAAGCAGAGGTTGCTCACGATGTAGGAGGCGTACCGGCGCTTGTCCCACATGGCCTGGATGGTGATGTCGTCGGCGATCAGCGGGTGGCGCTCGGGATAGCCGGTGATCCCGGTCCGGCCGAACGGGCGCCCCATCTCAGCCAGCCGCTCCAGCAGGGACAGCGAGCTGTCGAACCGCCCGGCGGGCGGGTCGGCGTCGCCGGCCGGGACGAACACGTCCCCCACCCCGGCCGCGCGCAGCCGCGCCACCAGCTCCGCCAGGTGCGCGTCGTCCCGCACCAGCCGCGCGGACAGGTGCGGGACGAGCCGGTAGCCGCGAGCGGCCAGCTGCTCGGTCAGGGCGATGGTCGGTTCCAGGCCCCTGGCGGGCGACGCGGTCACGGTAACGGTCATCCCGGCCGGGACCCACTCGGTGACCGCGTCCGCCACGCCGGCGGCCGGGAACACCTCGTACCGGGGCCGCTCGAGCAGCGCCGCGACGGCGGGCAGCCCGGCCGGCCCGCGCCGCGTCACGGCCCGGGGGCGGCGCCGGCCAGCCGTTCCAGCTCGCGCTCCAGCCGGCCGGTGCCGGTGCGCACCACCGTGAGCGGGAGCCCGAACATCGCCGCGATCTGGCGCGCCGCCGCGTCCAGGGCCGGGTCGGGAGCCTGGGCCAGCCAGACCAGCCGCCGGTAGTGGCCGAAGTAGTCCGGCCACAGGCCGGGGTGGCGGTCAAGGCCGAGGCCGGCCAGCACGGTCCGGCGGAAGGTACGCACCAGGTAGTCGGTGAGCAGGTAGGTGCCGGGCTCGGCGGCGAACGCGTCCGCCACCCGCTCCGGCCCCGCCAGCACGTCGTAGCAGTGCAGCCCGGGTAGCCGCCGCAGCCCGAGCCGGCCGCACAGCTCGTCCAGCGCCCCGTAGCTGCCGCAGTCGGCGTAGCCGAGCGCCACCCGCTGCCCGCGCGCCAGCGCCGCCCGGGCCAGCCGCTCGGCGGCGGGCGCGATCAGGGCCGGGCGGTTGTGCAGCGGCGCGGGCAGGCTGTGCAGTTCGAGCTGCCAGCCACGGCGGGCGGCGAGCTGGCGGATGTGCCCGGCCAGCGCCCCGCACGCGATCACGGTCAGCCCGGCGCCAGGGTGATCAGTGCTAGCTCGGGGGGACACAGCGTCCCCCCGGGGCCGAGCCCCCGGCCCCCCATGGCCCCACACCCCCCCGCTCACACCGGGAAGGGCAGCTGCTCGACGAAGCGGTCGTTGAAACCGTCCCGGTCGGAGAGCTCGACATACCTCACCTCCTCCAGCAGTGCCAGCCCGCCCGCCCGCTCCCGCACCGACAGCAGCGCCATCTTGGCGCCCTCGCCGGCCACGTTGCCCGCGCTCACCACCCGCAGCACCGGCAGCCGGGGCACCAGCCCGAGCCGGATCGCGCTGGCGGGGGAGAGGTAGCTGCCGAACGAGCCGGCCAGCAGCACCTGCTGCACGTCGCGCTCGGCCAGCCCCGCCTCCGCCAGCAGTTCCCGCCAGCCGGTGGCGATGGCCGCCTTCGCGAACTGCAACTCGCGGATGTCCCGCTGGGACAGGAACACCGAACGCTCCGCGTCACCGGGCTCGCCCAGCCAGTGCAGCACGAACACCCGCTCCTCGCCGAGCCAGGTCAGCCGCCCGGCCAGCCCCGGCGCCAGCCCGGCCGCCCGGGCCGGGTCTGCCAGCCGCCCGGACCGGTCCAGCAGCCCCGTCTCGACCAGCCCGGTCACCGCGTCCACCAGCCCGGAGCCGCACAGGCCGGCCGGCTCGGCGTCGCCGATGACCGTCAGCTCGAGCCCGTCCGGCGACATGGTGACGGCCTCGATGGCGCCGTCGGCGGCCCGCATCCCGCACCGGATGGCCGCGCCCTCGAACGCCGGCCCGGCCGGGGCCGCGGTGGCCAGCAGCCATTCGGCGTTGCCGAGCACGATCTCGCAGTTGGTGCCGATGTCGATGAACAGCCGGGTGCGCGGGTCGCGGTCCATCCCGGCCGCCAGCAGCCCGGCCGTGATGTCCCCGCCGGCGTAGGCGCCGAACGCCGGGAACACCACCGCCCGCGCCCGCGGGTGCAGGGCCAGGCCCAGATCGGAGGCGAGCACCTCCGGCAGCAGCCGGGACGCCAGGATGAACGGTGCCACCCCCAGCGGCTCCGGGTCGATGCCCAGGACCAGGTGGGTCATGGTGGCGTTGCCGGCCACCGCCACCTCGTACACCTCGGCCGGATCGACCCCGCCCTGCTCGCACACGGCGTCGGCCAGCCCGGCCAGCGTCTCCTGGGCCAGCCCGGCCAGCCGCGCCAGCGCCGCCGGGTCCAGCATGACCGCGCTGATGCGGCTGATCACGTCGGCGCCGAAGGGCTGCTGCCGGTTGAGCACCGACTCCACCGCCACCGGCGTCCCGGTGGACAGGTCGAGCAGCGTGGCCACCACGGTGGTGGTGCCGAGGTCGAAGGCGATCCCGAACCCGCGGCCGGTGGTGTCGCCGGGCTCGAGCGCGATCAGCACGTCGTCCACCACGACCGCGGTGACCTTGAAGTCAGCGTCCCGCAGCACCCGCCCCGCCGTCCGCAGCACCGGCAGGTCCACCCGGGGCTCGAGGTCGTCGAGCGCGGCCAGCACCCGTTCGATGTCCGGTACCTGGTCCGACAGCGACGGCTCGGCCAGTTCCAGGTACCGCTTCTGCACCGCCGGGCGCAGGATGACCTGCCGCCCGACCCCGGCCAGCGCCGCCTTCGGCCTGGTGGCCAGCGGCGGCACCTCCACCCGGGCATGGGTCTCGGCGGCTACCCGGCAGGCCAGCCGCCAGCCGCCGGCCAGCTCGTCCGCGGTGAACGCGCGGATGTCGAGCGGTGACGGCGGCGGCGCCCCCTCGGCCAGCCGGACCCGGCACTTCTTGCAGGTGCCGTGACCGCCGCAGGTCGAGTCGATGGCGATGCCGTTCCAGCTGGCGGCGTCGAACACCGTCACCCCGCGCGGCACCCGGACCCGCTTCCCGCCCGGTTCAAAGTAGAGCTCCACTCGGGCGGGGCTCGCGTCTGTGGTGCCCTCTCCCGGGGCCAGCCGCGGCGCGGGGCTGGTCATGGAGCCACCTGGGCGGCGGCCTGGCCGGCCCGGTGCGCGGCGATCCAGGCAGCGCCCCACGGGTCGTTGCCGAGCAGCAGGTCGGCGGCCTGCACGCTGCGCACGACCTGCGGCGCCCGGGCATCCATGATCGCGCTGGTCAGGCCCTGCGCCATGGCCATCGGCAGGAACGCCGCCCCGATCGCGTGCCGCTGCGGCATGCCGAACGACACGTTGGAGGCACCCAGGGTCATGTTGACGCCCAGCTCCTCCCGCACCAGCGCGATGGTCTCCAGGGTCCGCACGACCAGCGAGGTGTCGGCTCCCACCGGCATCGCGAGCGGGTCGATCAGCACGTCCCCGGCCGCGATCCCGTGGCTGCCCGCCACTTCGACGATCTTGCGCGCGAGCTCGGCCCGCCGGCGCGGCTCCTCGGGGATCTCCTCCTCGTCGTTCGGGAGCCCGATCACGGCCGCGCCGTGCCGCGCCACCAGCGGCAGGATGGCGGCCAGCCGCTCGTCCTCGGCCGTGACCGAGTTGACCAGCGCCTTGCCCTGGTAGGCGGCGAGGCCGGCTTCGAGCACCTCGATGATGGAGGAGTCCAGGCACAGCGGCAGGTCGGTGAGGCCCTGGATCAGCCGGACCGCCCGGGTCATCAGCTCGGCCTCGTCGGCGAGCGGGGCGCCCATGTTGACGTCGAGCACCATGGCACCGCCCGCGACCTGCTGTGCCACGTCGGTCTCGAGCCGGGACAGGTCGCCGCCGCGCAGCTGCTCGGAGAACACCTTCCGGCCGGTCGGGTTGATCCGCTCGCCGATGATGCAGAACGGCTGGTCCGGGCCGATCACGAGCTCACGGGAGGCCGACGCCAGCGTGGTGTGCATGCCGCCGTCCTACGCCGTGGCCAGCGAGCGGCGCCGGCCGAGCAGTTCCTTGGCCCGGGCGACGGCGGCCGACGCGTCGGCCGCGTAGCCGTCGGCGCCGACCGCGTCGGCGTACTCCTGGGTCACCGGCGCGCCGCCGACCATGACGATGACCTGGTCCCGCAGGCCCGCCTTGACCAGCGCGTTCATGTTGGCCTTGAACATCGGCATGGTGGTGGTCAGGAACGCGGAGAACCCCACGATGTCGGGCTCGTGCTCGGTGATCGCGGCGACGAACTTCTCCGGCGCCACCTGCACGCCGAGGTCGATGACCTGGAACCCGGCGCCCTCGAACATGATGTTGACCAGGTTCTTGCCGATGTCGTGGACGTCTCCCTTGACCGTGCCCATGACCACGGTCCCGATCGAGGCGACCCCGGTCTCGGCCAGCAGCGGGCGCAGCACCTCCAGCGCCCCGGCCATGGCCTTGCCCGCGATCAGCATCTCCGGCACGAAGAAATCGCCCCGCTCGAACCGGGCGCCGACCTCCTCCAGCGACGGGATCAGCGACTCGTACAGCAGGGTCTCCGGCCCCATCCCCGCCGCCAGGCCGCTGCGGACCAGGTCGAGCACGGCCGGGCCGTTGCCCACCAGCGTCGCGTCGTAAAGCTCGCGCAGCAGCTCGTCCTGAGTCACGCGGCACCTTCTCTCTGCGGTTGCTGATGCGGGGGCTGCTGGTGCGGGCGGTGCCCGAGCACCCGGGACAGGGCGCTCGCCTCGGCCGCGCACCGGGTGGCGACCTCACGGATGCGGCCGCGGGGGAGGCGGGAGGACGGCGCCGACACCGACAGCGCGGCGGCCACCACGCCGCTGCCGGTGAACACCGGCGCGGCAACGGCGGTCAG
>DASQSC010000657.1:0-2642 GCA_035642555.1 Streptosporangiaceae bacterium
ACGAACTTCGGGGCGTTGGGCAGCGCCGTGTGCTCCAGCCGGGCGAGGGTGAAACCGGCCGCCTTGATGGAGTCGAGCGTGGGGCGGTTGCAGTCGCAGCACACGACCAGCCGGAAGAGCCAGTTCATCCGGTCCTGCAGCTGGGCCGTGCCCGCGTCATCGGCGCGCACATGCTCGATGAACAGCAGCTGGCCGCCGGGGCGCAGCACCCGCCGCAACCCGGTCCCGCCGCCGATCTCGAGCACGTCCCCGCTCAGCCCGGCGAGCAGGCGCTCCCGGAAGGCGCGCAGCCCGGCCTTCTCGGTCTTGGCCATCTGGCGGTCGTAGGTCAGTGCGAAGAACTTGGTCCGCATGCTCATGGCTTCCTCGTTTCTGGGCGGCTGCGTGGCTGGCAGTGCGAACGTAACGAGGCAGCCGGGGCCGTGACATGAGGCGAACACGCCATCTTCTGGACTGCCGGCGCAGGGTCACCGGAGGTTAAGCTGGGCCGATGGGAGGGGCTGTCGGCCGTTCGCGCGTCCGGCTCGCGGAACTGGTTGCGGCACTGTCGCTCGGTGTGGACCTGGGGTTCGGCCAGCCGATGGAGCATGTCCTGCGCCAGTGCCTGATCGCGCTGCGGATTGCTGACCGCGCGGGGCTGGACGAGCAGGACCGGCTGGCGGTGTATTACACCGCGCTGCTGGTCAACGTGGGCTGTCACGCCGACGCGCACGAGCAGGCGAAATGGTTCGGCGACGACATCACGCTCAAATCCGGCAAATACGTGCATGAGCTGGGCAGCGTGCGGGGCACGCTGGCGACTATGCGGCTCGTCGGCGCGGGCAACCCCCCGCTGCACAGGTTCCGGGTGGGCCTGGAATTCGCCTTCTCCGGGCACCGCCAGCTCGACGGGATGATCTCTCAGCACGCGGCGTTGGCCCGCACACTGGCCGAGCAGCTCGAGCTGCCCGATGCGGTACGCGAGGGAGTGGGGGCGGCGTACGAGCAATGGAGCGGGAGGGGCTGGCCCGGCGGCCTGAAAGCCGATGCGATACCGGTGGCGGCCAGGATCGCGCAGCTCGCGGAGTTCATGGAGGTGGCGCACCGCGTCGGTGGCCTGGCGAGTGCGACGGCGCTCGCCCGCCGGCGGGCGGGACGGCAGTTCGATCCGGCGCTGGCCGCCCTGCTGTGCGCGGACGCCACGGAGATCTTCGGCGGCCTGGAGTCGGTGCCGGCCTGGCGGACGGTTATCGCCGCCGAGCCCGCGCTGGCCGTCGAGCTGTCCGCGGACCAGCTCGACGGCGCGCTGGAGGCCATCGCGAACTTCGTGGACCTGAAGTCGCCCTTCATGCTCGGGCATGCGGTGGCGGTCGCGAGCCTGGCCGAGGAGGCCGGGCGCAGGCTCAGGCTGCCACCGGAGCAGGTGCTGATGCTCCGCCGGGCCGGGTTCGTGCACGGTTTCGGGCGGCTCGGGGTGTCGAACTCGATCTGGGACCGGCCCGGGCCGCTGAGCGCGGGCGACTGGGAGCGCGTCCGGCTGTATCCGTACCTGACCGAGCGCATGCTGCACCAGTCGGCGGCGCTGGCGCCGCTCGGGGAGATCGCGGTGCAGGTCCGCGAGCGCCTCGACGGCAGCGGGTACCCGCGCGGGCTGTCCGGCAGCGCGATCTCCATGCCGGCCCGGGTACTCGGCGCGGCGGATGTGTACGCCTCGATGCGCGAGCCCCGGCCGCACCGGCCCGCGCGCCCGGCCGAGGAAGCCGTCGCCGAGATGCGCACCGAGGTCCGCGCGGGCCGCCTGGACGGCGCAGCCGCCGACGCCGTGCTCGAGGCGGCCGGCCACCGCGTGCCCCGCCGCCGGGAGGCGCTGGCGGGCCTCACCGCCCGCGAGGTCGAGGTGCTGGTCCTGCTCGCACGCGGCCTGTCGACCAAGCAGATCGCCGGGCGGCTGGTGATCACGCCGAAGACGGCCGGCAATCACATCGAGCACATCTACGCCAAGATCGGCGCGACCAGCCGGGCCGCCGCGGCGATGTTCGCGGTGCAGCACGGCCTGCTCCCCGAGGAGAAGATCGCCACCACGGCGACCGCCTGACGCCGGGCCGCCGGGCGAAGATGAGGAATTCACCCCATGCCCCGGCCCGTGCCCGTGGCTAGCGTCGGTGCCCTGCCGAGATGCGCGCCGTGCGTATCTCTCGTACCACGGAGGCACCATGCCCAAGCTCAGCAAAGACAGCGCGCCGGACGTGCAGGACGCCGGCCCGGCCATCGACCGCGGCGGTGACCTGGACGACACCACGGTCAGCTTCGTGACCATCCAGCAGAGCCACTCGCTGGCTCCGCTGCTGCGGGGACTTCCCGGTGACCGCTGCCAGTGCCCACACTGGGGGTACCTGTTCGCAGGCAAGATCACGGTCAGCTACGCCGACCACGAGGAGACATACCAAGCGGGCGACGCCTTCTACATGACCCCGGGACACGTCCCCGCAGCCGAGGCAGGCACGGAGCTCATCCAGTTCAGCCCCAAGGACCAGCTCGCCGAGACCCTCGCGGCGATGAAAGCCAACGCCCAGCGCATCGTGCAAGGCACCTAGGTTCCACGGCCAGGAATGACAGGACACGGACATCCAGAACCAGCTGATATGCATGCAGGCGCCGCCAGG
>DASQSC010000658.1:0-2852 GCA_035642555.1 Streptosporangiaceae bacterium
TACTGCCAGGACAACGAGCTGTCCTGGGTGGACTGGGAGGAGGCGGGCCGCCAGGCGGGCCAGCTGGAGTTCGCCCGGGCGCTGGCTGCGTTCCGCCGCGACCACCCGGTGTTCCGGCGGCGGCGCTTCTTCCAGGGCCGCCCGGGGCCGGACGGGCTGGCCGACATCGCCTGGCTGACCCCGGCCGGCCGGGAGGTCACCAGCCGCTTCTGGGCCAGCCGGGAGGCCCGGGCGATGGGCGTGTTCCTGAACGGCGATGCGATCAGCGAGCCCGGCTTGCGCGGGGAGCCCATCCGGGACGACTCGTTCCTGATGCTGCTGAGCTCCGCCGCCGAGCCGGTCACCTTCACCCTGCCCGCCGCCCGGTACGGGGAGAGCTGGGCCGTGGTGCTGGACACCGCCGCCGCCGAGGTCACCTCGCCCGATGACGACCGGCCGCGGGTCAAGGCGGGCGAACAGCTCACGGTGCCCGGCCGGGCGGTCGTCATCCTGCAGCGGACCAAGCCGTCGGGAAGCTAGCTGCCGGGGACTGAGCCGCCGCCCGGGAGCTGGCTGCCCCGGCGTGAGCTCCCCGGGGCGTGAGCCCACGGGCGTGAGCTCACGGGCGTGAGCTCACGGGCGTGAGCTCCCGCGGGGCGGGCGCCCCCGGCTCACTCCCGTGCCTGGCCCGCCAGCTGGCGCCCGGTGAGCTCGATGGCCGGGATGCCGTCCTGCTCGGCCCACACCCCGCACGGCCCGCCGTCGGGACTCGTGCCCAGCGTGAGCGGGGTGCCGTCCATGGCCAGCGCGGGCTGGTAGTAGGCCGCGACCTGCGCGACGTCGGCGCTGACGTAGTGGCCGATGAGCGACCGCCGGAACCGGCCGGAGGCACGGTTGGGCAGGCTCCCGTGCACCAGCGAGCCGTTGAAGAACAGCACGTCTCCCGGGCGCATGACGACCGGCCGGATCAGGGCGCTGTCCGGCAGCGGCACCGTGACGCTGGTGAAGCTGGCGGTGGTGTCAGCCTGGCTGGCGCACAGAATCGGCCACTCGTGGCTGCCCGGCACCACCTGCAGGCAGCCGTTGTCCTCATCCGCCGGGTCGAGTGCCATCCAGGCGGCGACGCAGGTCCCCGGCTGCGCCCGGAGGAAGTAGTTGTCCTGGTGCAGGGCCTGTCCCCGGGCGCCGGGCGGCTTGAAGTACAGCATGGTCTGGACCGCGTACGGCTCGGCGCCGGTGAGCCGCCACAGCCGGGCCGCGATCCGCGGGTCCAGCAGCCATCGCAGGCTGACCTCATCCCACCGGTGCATGTGCGCCATCCGCGGGTAGCGGCGCAGCGGGTCCCGCGCCTGCGGGTCGGCTCCCACCAGGTCGTGCGGGTAGCTGCCGCGGCGGCGCAGGGCCATGAAGTGATCGCGGTACCGGGCTGCGTCCCCGGCCGGGAAGAGCCGCCGGGCGACCACGTAACCGTCGCGCTCGAACGCAGCCTTGAACGAATCGCTCACCTGATGCTCCCGGATCATGACATGCGGCCACCCGGCTGATGCGCGATTACCCGGGTGGCTCTTAAGCTCAAGAGTGACAATGCGGCACTCGTGGGGAACAGGGGATATCCGCGCATGCTGTTGTATTTTCCGATCACTGGCTACCGGAACGGCCCGGGCAGGGCGCGCGGCAGGGTGCCACCATGCTCCGGCTGACCGCGCCGCCGCTGTACTGGCGTTGCGAGCCAGGCTGGTCCTGGAGCGCGCTGCCGCTGCCCGACTACCTGCTCTGGTGGGTGATGGACGGGGCGGGCCAGCTCACGCTGCGCGGCCGGTCCTGGGATCTGGTGCCGGGCACCAGCATCGTGTTCGCCCCTGGCGACCGGCCACAAGCTAGTCACCAGCGGCAGCGGCGGCTGCTGGTGTTCGGGATGCACTTCACCACCCGCCGAGAGGCGCAGCCGGACCTGCGGGGACTGCTGCCCGCCCGGCCCCGGCTCGTCCATGACCAGGGGTTCCTGGCCGCGCTGGCGGCCCGGGCGGAGGCGGGCTACCGCCGCGCCGACGCGCTGGGAGCCCGGCAGAGCCAGCTCTGCCTGCAGCAGATGCTGTGCCTGCTGCACGAGGAAGCATCCCGGGCCTGGCCGTCCTGGGCCGACCTGATCATCGACGACATCGCCCGCTCGGTCCGGCAGGACCCCGGCCAGGCCTGGACGGTGCCCCAGCTGGCCGGGCTGGCCAGCCTGTCGACCCCGCAGTTCACCCGGCGCTTCCGGGGCCGGACCGGGATGGCCCCTGGTCACTTCATCGTGCTGGCCCGGATCGAGCGCGCCCGGCAGCTGCTGGCGGAGACAGCGATGACGGTCAGCCAGATCGCGCGCGACCTCGGCTACCACGATCCGGCGCATTTCAGCAGGCAGTACCGCCGCTATACGGGCCACGCCCCCACTGCCCGGCGCCACCGCGGCCCGCGTGACCGGGGAGGTCAGTCGCGGGGCCCGGACCTGGCCGTGGCGACGACGTAGCGGCTGGTGCTGCGGAAGGCGGCCCGGTCCTCGTTCCCGCGCCGCAGGATCTCCAGCAGCTGGCTGCGGGCCTGATCGGCTGTCCCGTGCTGGGTGAGGACGCGCATCCCGGCGACCGCGGCCGGACTGGTGCTGGTTTCCCGGTCGAGGTACTCCGCCGGAGAGAGCCCGGTGAATGCCAGGTGGTGCTGCTCGGCGGTAACCCGCAGGCCGTGCGGCGCGAACAGGCCGCCGAGCGCCGCCGGGTCGTGCCACGGGAACGGCGGCTGCGGGGGCGGCTGCCCGAGCGCGCCGGCGACCAGCCGGCCGGCGGCCGCGTACAGCTCGGACATGGCCCCGCCGGGCAGCCAGGCGCTGAGCACGA
>DASQSC010000659.1:0-11335 GCA_035642555.1 Streptosporangiaceae bacterium
CTACCCGCGAGCATCGGGCGGGCCGCCCTCAATCGCTCGCGCAGGCCCCGCGCCCGCAGGCGCGGCGCCCTTCTGACCTTGCTCCGGGTGGGGTTTACCGAGCCACCCGGGTCACCCCGGGTGCTGGTGGTCTCTTACACCGCCGTTTCACCCTTACCCGCAGCCCCGGGCCGGAGCCCTGGACCACGGGCGGTTTGTTTTCTGTGGCACTTTCCCTCGGGTCGCCCCGGGTCGGCGTTACCGATCACCCTGCCCTGCGGAGCCCGGACCTTCCTCACCGGATTCCTCGTTCGGAATCCAGCGCGACCGCCCGGCCGGCTCGCCCGCCGCACAATCAAGCATAGAGCCGCGCGGGCAGATTCCCGCTACCGGTCATTCCCCGTTACGGAACGTGCGCGGTGTCGTTGAGCGAATGGACCACGCCAGCCTCGCCGTACCAGCTGACCTCGCACAGCGCGGACACGTCCAGGTGCATCCGGCGCAGCGCCGGCGGCGGGGCCAGCAGCGCGTGCCTCAGCAGCACCTTCATGGGCGTGACATGACTGACGACCAGCACGGTCGCGAGCGGATGGGCAGCGAGCAGGCGGTCAAGCGCGGCCAGCACCCGCCGGGTGGTCGCCGCGAAGCTCTCCCCGCCGGGCGGCGCCGTCCCGGTATCGCCGAGCCAGGCCGCCAGCTCCTCCGGCCAGCCCTGCCTGACCTCGTCGTAGGTCAGGCCCTCCCAGTCACCGAAGTCCGTCTCCTGCCACGCATCCTCCACCTGCATCGGCGCCCCCGTGGCGGCCGCCACGACCTCGGCGGTCACCCGGGCACGCTGCCGCGGCGAGGCGACGATCAGGTCGATCCCCCCGCGCGCCGCCAGCCGCTGCCCGGCCGCCTTGGCCTGCCGCAGTCCGGTTTCGGTCAGCGCGACGTCGGTGCGGCCGGCGAACCTGCGCGCCGCCGACATCTCCGTCTCGCCGTGGCGCAGCAGCAGCGTGGTGGTGGGCGGGCCTGCGGTCTGGGTCCAGCCGGGGGCGGCCCGCCTGCTATCGCCTCCGGCCGGTCCGGGGTCCCGTTCCTCCGATTCTGCGGAACGGGTAGGGCGCCGGGTACGGCCCTTGCCCCCTCCCCGGGCTGCGTCCATGGCCAGGTTCGCCAGGCGGTCGGCATGGGCGTTGCGCGCCCGGGGCACCCAGGTGTACTTCACCCGCCGGAACCGGCCCGCCAGCTCCCGGGCCGACGCGGCGAGCGGGCGCAGGTCCGGGTGCTTGATCTGCCAGCGGCCCGACATCTGCTCCACGACCAGCTTGGAGTCCATCCGGACTTCAAGATCGGCGCCGGGCGCTAGCTCCGCCGCCGCCCGCAGTCCTGCCACCAGGCCGGAGTACTCGGCCACGTTGTTGGTCGCGGTGCCGAGGCTGTCGCTGACCTCGGCCAGCACCTCCCCGGTCCCGGCGTCCCTGACCAGCGCGCCGTAGCCGGCCGGGCCTGGGTTGCCGCGCGAACCGCCATCGGCCTCGACGACGAGCTTGCCGGTCACAGGCCGGACTCGTCGGTGCGGACGAGGATGCGGCGGCACTCCTCGCAGCGCAGCACCTCATCGGGCGGGGCTGCCCGGATGCTGTTCATCTCCACGGTGTTGAGCGAGAGGTGGCAGCCCTGGCACTGCCCGCGCCGGAGCGCGGCCGCGCCGACCCCGCCGTGCTGCTCGCGCAGCCGGTCATAGAGCGCCAGCAGGTCGGCAGGCACCTCGCCGGCGACCCGGGAGCGCTGGTCGCCGGCCTTGCCGGCCTGCTCGGCGATATCGGCGAGGGCGGCATCGCGGCGGGTGGTGGCGTCCGCCAGCTCGTCAGCCAGCGCGGCCTGCTCGCTGCCCCGCGCGGCCCGGCGCTGCTGCACGCCTTCCAGCCGTTCCATCACGTCCAGCACGACCTCTTCCAGGTCGGACTGCCTGCGCAGCAGGGACGTGATCTCCGACTGCAGGTTCTCGAGCTCGCGCGGCGACGAGACCTGCCCGGCGTCGAGCAGCTGCTGGTCACGGCCGATCCTGGTGCGGACCTGCTCGACGTCGGCCTCTGCCTTGGATTGCTCCCGGCCCAGGTCGCTTTCCTCCGCTTCCAGGGCGGCGACCTCGTCTCGCAGCTCAGAGTCCCTGGCCTGGAGCCGTTCTCGTTCCTGCGTCTCGGGAAGGGTGCGCTGGCGGTGTTCCAAGCGGCTCAGCTCGGCGTCCGCGTCCGCCAGTTCCAGCAGTCTGCGCTGCGCCTCCGGAGATGCTTTCACGAGGCCTTACGTTAGTCGGCCTGCCACCTGCCCGGGAAACCAGCGTGCCGTCGTCAGGCCGGGCACGGCGCTGGGAGCCGCCCCGGGCGCGCCCCTAGCGCAGCGACACGATGAACGTCGTGTGCGGGGCGCGCTGCACGAACCCCTCCGCCGCCGGCGGCGCAGATCCGGCCGGGTAGGCGTGGATCCGCAGGTGGCTCGCCTGCGGGCGGCCGGCGGCGTCCCAGGTGGCGATCAGCTGGGCGAGCCGGTCGCGCTGCTGCTGCGCCTCGCCGTAGCTGCGCACGGCCAGCTCGAGCACCGGGTCCGGGCCCGGATCGGCGCCGGTGCCCGGCGGGCGCGCCAGGTCGAGCGCGGCGAATCCGGCGGGGCCGAGCAGGCACGGGGCGGACCGCTGGCCCGCGCTGCGGAGCGGGGAGTCGAGGACGGCTGGCACGCCGCTGGCATCGGCGTCCTCGGGAGGAGGGAGGTAGGCGAGCGAGGCCGAGGCCGGCTCGCGGAACGCGAGCCACCGTGGCAGGCTCCCGAACGCCTCCCGCACCGACGCGGTCAGCCTGGTGGCGGCGGCGGGCCCGGGCCTGCCCAGGGCCGCCGCAACGACGGCGGTGTCCACCTCGGTGTCCGGGGCGGTCATCACGAACACGCCCGGGTGACCTGGCACGGGCAGCCGGCGGTCGGCGTTCGCCATGGCGCCGGCCAGCGGCATGAACCCGCACTCGCACACGGCGGTGCTGCGCAGGCGGCCGCCGTCGCGGGTGAAGGACACGCAGTGCTGCACGCCCTGGATCGACAGCGGCACCACCAGCCGCCCGCCGGGTGCCAGCTGCCCGGCCCAGGCGGGAGCCAGGTCGGATGCCCCGGCGGTGACGATGATCCCGTCGTAGGGGGCATCCTCCGCCCAGCCGGCAGCCCCGTCCCCGCAGATCACCGTGACATTGGTGACCCCCGGCCCGGCCAGGCGGGCGCGCGCCCCGGCTGCCACGTCCGGGTCGATGTCGATGGTCACGACCCGGCCCGACGGCCCTACCAGGTGAGACAGCAGGGCGGCGTTGTAGCCGGTGCCGGCGCCGATCTCCAGCACCCGGCCGGCCCGAGGCGGGCGGAGCTGCTCCAGCATGATGGCGACGATGGCGGGCTGGGAAGCGGAACTGACCGGCAGGCCGTCCCGGTACCGGGTGGGGACGGCCTCGTCGGCATAGGCACCGGGCAGATCCACCCCGGGCAGGAAGACATGCCTGGGCACCTGCCCGAGTGCGGCGGCGACCCGCGGCTCTGAGAGGGTGCCGCGCCGCCGCAGCTGCGCGACCAGTTCCGCACGGGCGCGGGCCCCGGGATCGCCGCCGCTGCTCGTCACGTGGTCAGGGTAGGGCCAGGACCAGGATCATGTGGGAGGTCGGGTGGCTCGACCCGGCGGCGGGCTCGGCGGTCAGGGCGATCTCATCCTTGCTCGCCAGGCCGGACACGACCATCGGCGCGGTCATGCCCTGGTGCGCCCGCGGCAGCATGCCGACCTTGCGCACCCCGCTGGGGCCCATCAGCCACACCTGGTAGCCCTTGGCGGCGGGCAAGGGCGGCAGCTTGCGCGTGGTCAGCACGAGCGCCCGGTCGGAATGGGACATCACCACCGTGCAGGTGCCGCCGGGCGCCGCGCGCCCGGTGACCATTCTCGCGTCCGGCGCGGTCATCACCTCGGCTATCGCCCGGGAGTGCGCCCGGTCCTGGCCGACCCGGTGCTGCGAGGTGAGCGCCAGGCTGCCCACGGCCAGCAGCACCAGGATGATCCCGCTCGCGACCGCCAGTGCCAGCCTCGGCACCAGCACCGGGCTCCGGCCGTCCCGGCGCGCCAGCACCGCCTGCTGGCCCATGCCGGGCGTGACCGGAGGAGCCTGCCGGGTCGCTGCTGCCGCCGCCAGCACCCGCGCCCGCAGCCCTTCCGGCGGCCCGGCCCGGGTGACCTCGGGCAGCCAGGCGGCCGCCTCGCGCAGCGATCCCGCCTCCTGCCGGCAGGGCTCGCAGCGGCCGAGGTGACGCTCGAACCGGTCCCGGTCCGGGCCGGTCAGGGCGTCCAGCGCGTACGGGCCGGCCAGCGTGTGCAGATCACCGCGGGAGAGCCTCACTGGTCCACCCCCAGGCAGTCGCGCAGCCGGATGAGCCCGTCGCGCATCCGCGTCTTCACCGTGCCGACCGGCACCTCGAGCAGGCTGGCGACCTCGCGGTAGGTGTGCCCGCCGTAGTAGGCCAAGGTGACCGACTCGCGCTGGAGTCCGGTGAGGGATTCCAGGCACCGGCGGACCCGCTGGGCCTCGAACCTCGCCTCCACCGTCTCGGTGACCGTGTCGTACCCGGGGCCCTCCGGCCGCGCCCGCCGCTCGCGGGCGGTGGCCGCCAGCTCGGACCGGACCCGGTCCACAGCCCGCCGGTGCGCCATCGTCATCACCCAGGCCAGCCCGCTGCCGCGGCGCGGGTCGAACCGGGTCGCGGTCCGCCACACCTCCAGCAGCACGTCCTGGGTGACCTCCTCGGACTGGGCGGGATCGCGCAGGATCCGGCGCACGACCCCGTAGACCTGGCCGGCGGTGGCGTCGTAGACAGCGGCGAACGCCCCCTCGTCACCACGGGCGACCCTGGTGAGCAGCGGAGCGAGACCGTCGCCAGGCCCCGCGCGCCGCTGGCCCGCGGGCCCGCCCGGCGGATCCGCTGCCTGCTCCGCGTCGCCCATCTGCACTGATCGATCCTGCCTGTCCGGTCCCTGCCCTGCATTCGTAGCCGCGGCGGTCCCGGCTTGGCCGCCACGGGGGAATGCGGCAATCCGGGCCCGCTTGCGCTACGAATAGCACGTGTGACCACTCCCCGCGAACTCGCGCCGGCTCGCCGCGGTGCCGCCCGCAGGCTCGGCGCGGTCGCCGGCGTGCTGGCGGCCGCGGTCGCGATCGGCGTCTCTCAGCTGGTGGCGGGCATCACCGGCGTCACCGGCGCCCCGGTGCCGGCTACCGGCAGCGCCGCGATCGACCTGGCGCCCCCGGCGCTCAAGAACTTCGCCATCTCGACGTTCGGCTCCAGCGATAAGAACGTGCTGATCATCGGCACCCTCGTGGTGCTGGCGGTGCTCGCCGCGGTGACCGGGGCCGCCGCGGTACGGCGGCTCGGGTACGGGCTGGCGGGCCTCGGCATCCTCATGGCGGTAGGGCTCGCGGCGGCCCTCACCCGGCCGCACGCCGGAGCGGCGGCCGCGGTGCCGACCCTGGTCGGCGCAGTCGCCGGAGGGCTGGTGCTGGTGCGCCTGATCAGGGCGGTGGCCCCGGCCGGTGCTCCCGGCGGCGCGGGCCGTCCGGATCAGGCGGCCGGTGAGCCGGACGTCCCGGCCGGGCGCCCCGCCGCGCCCGTGGGCCCGGGCGGCAATGACCGGCCGCCCGCGCCGTACCCGCCGCCCGGGCCGGACCGGCGGCGGTTCCTGATCAACGGCGGGGTCAGCCTGGCGGTGGCCGGTGTGGGGGTCCTGGGCGGCCGCGTGCTCGGTGAGCGGGCCAGCGTCTCGACCGCCCGGTCCGCGCTGCGCTTTCCCGCGCCTGCCCGCCGGGCCGTGCTGCCGCCCGGCACCGATCTGCACGTCAGCGGCCAGCCGCCGTTCGTGACCCCGAACTCGGATTTCTACCGGGTGGACACCGCGCTGATCCTGCCGCAGGTGTCACCGGAAAGCTGGCGGCTGCGGATCCACGGCATGGTCGCGCGGGAGATCGAGATCAGCTTCGACGAGCTGCTCCGGCGCCCGCTGATCGAGCACTACACGACGCTCACCTGCGTCTCCGAACCGATCGACGGCCCGTACATCGGCAACGCGCGCTGGCTGGGGGCCAGCCTGCCCGGCCTGCTGCGGGCCGCGCGGCCGCGCGCGGGCGCGGATCAGCTGCTGTGCACCTCGGCCGACGGGTTCACGTCCGGCACCCCGCTGGCGGTGGTCATGGACGGACGGGAGGCGACGCTGACGGTGGCGATGAACGGGACCGCGCTCCCGGTCGCGCACGGCTTCCCGGCCCGGATGGTGGTGCCCGGGCTGTACGGCTACGTGTCGGCCACCAAGTGGGTCACCGACATCAAGGTGACGACGTTCGCCGCCGAGCGGGCTTACTGGGCGCAGCGCGGATGGTCGCAGCTCGGCCCCATCAAGACCGAGTCGCGCATCGATGTGCCGGGCGGCGGCACGATCCGGGCCGGCCGGACCCCGGTGGCCGGCGTCGCCTGGGCGCAGCACAAGGGCATCGACGCCGTGCACGTCCGGGTCGACCGGGGCGCCTGGCAGCAGGCGCGGCTGGCGGCCGTTCCCGGCATCGACACCTGGCGGCAGTGGGTGTGGGAGTGGGACGCAACCCCAGGGACGCACCTGATCGAGGCCCGTGCCACCGATGTCACCGGATTCACCCAGACCGCGGCCGAGGTCCCGCCGGAACCGAACGGCGCCACCGGCTACCCCAGCGTCCGCGTGACCGTCCGGTAGGGCGGTCAGCCGGCGGCTGCGAGCCGCCTCACAGCAGCTGGTCGCGGATCTGGCCGGAGAGGTAGGCGCTGAGCCAGCGGCCGAGCTCATCGAAGAACTGCCGCCGGGCCTCCCCGGCCGGGAGAGCCTCGCCCTGCTGGCCGCCATCCAGCCTCATCCAGGTCACGTGGGCGCCCAGCCGCACGGTGGCCCGCCGTCCGGCGATCAGCCGCAGGCCGAGCAGGCCGCCGGAGCCGCCCGGCGAATCCCACCCCGAAGCCGGGCACATGACCAGCACCGGGCAGGCGATGTCCAGGCCGCGCCGCAGCCGGCGCTGCGCGGTGGCCAGCAGCGGCCCCCAGCGCCGGTACTCCCCCGGCTCGCCGCCCTGGGCCGCCTGCCGCGACAGTGCCGGGGCCCCGCGCCCGACCGCCGGGCTGGTCAGGACCAGCGCGTCGGACGGCTGGCTGGCCCGCCGGGCATGGCACCACAGCGCGGCGATCACCGCGCCCGCCCCGTGCGCGCACACCACCAGCGTGTCGATGCAGTCGGTGACCCGCAGGTGCAGCACCGCCGCGTCGAGGCTGGCGAAGAACCCGGTGAGCTCGCGGGCGGCGCCTTCGGCTCCGCCGGCGTCCGGCCGCCCGGCCGTGCCGGGCCGGTGTGACCCGGCCTCGGTACGCAGGTCCGCTACGTAGAAGTGGAACCCCCGCTCGGTGTACCAGCCGGCCAGGTCGCCGGGCACGAAGGAATCGCCCAGGCAGTGGACGTAGATGACGGCTCGCTTGCTCGGCCGGGCGCTGCGCCGCCGCAGCACCGCGGCTCCCCGGCCCGGCACGTCCCCGTCGTCCCCAGGCCCTAATGGCACGGCCACCGGCTCATATCCCTCGGCCGACCCCTCATGGTCCGCGATGAGACCCATAGCTCCGCCATCCCGGTCAGCTCCGGGTGTTCCCTGCATCTGACGACCAATCCCCTGTAATCGGACCGTACATGCTTAGACACGCAGCGTTATAAGGCAGTGTGGCATCAACGCGCGGCCCCAGACAGCACAACACGCGACTCCGCCGGGGATGGCCGCGCACTCGGCGCGACCGCCGCAGCCCACTACCCTGAACGGGTGGGGCAGCCAACCGGTCACCTGATCGAGACCGAGCGGAAGTATGAGGCCGATGCCGGGTTCGTGCTGCCGGATCTGGCCCGGCTGGCGGGGGTCGCCGCCGTCCGGCCGCCGGAGCGGCAGCGCCTGGCCGCGACCTACTTCGACACGGCCGGCCTGCGGCTCGCCGGTGCCCGCATCACGCTGCGCCGCCGCACCGGCGGCAGCGACGCCGGGTGGCACGTCAAGCGGCCAGCGGGCACGGACAGCCGCCGCGAGATCCACTTCCCGGCCGGGCGGAGCGCCCGCACAGTGCCCCGTGCGGTGGCGGCGGAGGTCGCGGCCTGGACCGGCGGCGAGCCGCTCGCCCCGGTCGCGAGGCTGCTGACCACCCGGATCGTGCTACGGCTGGCGGATCCCGCGGGGCAGGTGCTGGCCGAGGTCGCTGACGACCGGGTGACCGCTTCTCGGGCCGAGGCGGGCCCGCCGGACGGACCGGTGCGCTGGGCGGAGCCGATGCGATGGCGGGAGATCGAGGTCGAGCTGGCCAGCGGGGACCGCGACCTGCTCGACGCGGCCGGGAAGCTGCTGTTGGCCGCGGGCGCGCGCCGGTCCGCGTCCGCGTCGAAGCTCGCTCACGTGCTCAGCGCCGGCGGCTGATCTGCTGCACCATATCCGCAGCGGGTCTCGTGGGTACGCGCGCCGTTCCGGCTGCACGAGGACGACCGGAACGCGCTGTGGCGCGAGCTGGAGGCGCTGGTCGGGCGGTACATCGAGCGCGAGCGGCCAGACGGCCAGCCATGCGCGGTATTTGCCGCTGTGTACCCGCGCATCCCGGCTGGCGATGCCGCCGGCCCGGGCGCGGCGGACGACACCTATTCAGAGGATCGTTAGAGCCCGCACCGAGTAGTTCCTTACCCGGCTCCCCCACACTCGATGTCACGACCCCGGTGGCCCGCCAGCTGCCGGCGGCGTCGGCTGACCCGCTGAACGGCTGGCCGGGAGTAGCAGGGGAGGTAAGACGATGGACAAGGACCGGGGGGATCAGCTCTCGGCGGTGGTGGCCAGGCAGAGGGGCCGGAGCCGGCTGCGCGCGGCAACCGTCGCGCTGGGTAGCGCTAGCCTGGTCGCGGCCGGCGCGGTTGCCTACACACTGCCCGGGGTGACGCACACCGCCAGCACCGGGACCACGGTCACGGCCGCGGCCCCGGCCGGCGGGCACGGCGGGACCGTTCACACCACGTCCGGCGGGTCGGCGGCAACCTCCGCCACCACATCCGGCCAGTCCGGGCAGTCAGGGCAGGCGGCGGCGCCCGCGGCGGCCCGCGGCTCCAGCCACGCGGTGTCGGGCGGCTCGTGATGACCGCGGGGCGGGCCGCACCGGCCCCGCCGGCACCGGCCGGCGAGGCATCGGCCAGCTGGCAGGCGCTGGGGACCGGGGTGCAGCTGGTGGTGACCGACAGCCGGCAGCTGGAGGCCGGGCGGCAGCTGCTGGCGGCGGACCTCGCGGCGGTGGACGCGGCGTGCAGCCGGTTCCGGCCTGACTCGGAGATCATGCGGCTGGGACCCGGCCCGGCCCGGGTCAGCCCGCTACTGGCGGAAGCCATCGGGGTGGCGCTCCGCGCCGCCCGGGTGACGGACGGGGACGTGGACCCGACGGTGGGCGGTGCCATGGCGGCGGCGGGCTACGACCGCGATTTCGCGCTGGTGCCGGCCGAGGGCCCGGCGATCACGCTGCAGGTGCGCTCCGTCCCTGGCTGGCGCGAGGTACGCCTGGATGACCGGACCCGGTCGCTGTCCATGCCTGCCGGGCTCCGGCTCGACCTGGGAGCGACCGCCAAGGCGTGGGCCGCGGACCGCGCCGCGGCCCGGCTGGCCGCCCAGCTCGGCTGCGGCGTGCTGGTCAGCCTGGGCGGCGACATCGCGGTGGCGGGCCAGCCGCCCGCGGGCGGCTGGCGGGTACGCGTCCAGGACGTCAGCGGCCGGCCCGAGGACCCGCCGCCGGGCCCGTCGGCAGTAGTGGCCATCCAGGCCGGCGGGCTGGCCACCTCCAGCACCGCCGCCCGCCGCTGGCGGCGGGGCGGCGACGTGCTCCACCACATCCTGGACCCGCGCACCGGGCTGCCCGCAGCGGCCGTCTGGCGCACGGTCTCGGTCGCCGCGCAGACCTGCGTGGACGCCAACACCGCCAGCACCGCCGCGATCATCCGCGGGCAGGCCGCCCCGGGCTGGCTGGCCGTGCTCGGCCTGCCGGCCCGCCTGGTTGACGAGTCCGGCTCGGTCCGCACGGTGGCCGGCTGGCCAGCAGAAAGGACCTGACGATGAGCGATTGGCAGCAGCCGGGATGGCCCTGGCGCGAGCAGTCTCCTGCCCCGGTGATCGCGCGGGAGCGGGGCCGGGCCCGGATACGCGCCGTCACGGTCGCGGCCGGCGCCGCCAGCCTGGCGGCCGCGGGCGTGGTCGCGTTCACCCTGCCCGGGCCGAAGCATTCCGCTCAGCCCTCGTCCGCGCAACGCAGCGCCGGCGGCGCGTCCCCCGCGGCCCGCATCAGCTCCGGGCCGGCCGTGCGCGGCGATGATTCCGGCGGCGACGACTCAGAGGGCAGCGGCCGGAACTCCGCTGCGGGGACCGGCCGGAACTCCGCTGCGGGGACCGGCCGGCACTCCGCTGCGGCCAGCTCCGCGCCCGCCGCCGGCTCCGGCACCAGCCACGCCACGTCCGGCGGGTCCTGAGCGCGGATCCCCCGGCGGCATCATGACGCCGCCCGGCGCTGCGGCCCGCTGGCAGCCTGCTGCTCCGTGTCCGTGCCCGCCGCCGGCGCGGCCTGCAGCCGGTACCGCCAGAACTCCGGCAGCAGCCAGCAGGTCAGTACCGCGGTGGCCACGCTGAGCAGGCCGCCGGACCAGGCGGCGAACCGGGGCCCGGCGACGGCGGCGGCCACCCCGGCCTCCGCGTCACCCAGCCGCGGCCCGCCAGTCAGGCCGGTGTAGACCAGGCTGTTCACCCGGCCGAGCAGCGCGTCGGGGACGGCATGCTGCACGATCATCATCCGGAACACCGACGAGACCACGTCCGCCGCGCCGGCCAGCGCCAGCAGCGCCAGCGCCGCCGGCAGCCACGGCACCACCCCGAACCCGGCTATCGCCAGCCCCCACAGCACCACGCAGATCGCGACCGCCCGCCCCGTCCGCCGGACCCCGCTCACCCGGCCGGTCAGCAGTGACCCTGCCACCGCGCCGGCGCCCGGCGCCGCGCTGAGGTACCCGACGGTGGCCGCGCCGCCGCCGAAACTGGTCGCCGCCAGGGCGGGGAACAGCGCCCGCGGCATCCCGAAGACCATGGCGCCGAGGTCGATGAGGAATGAGCCGGCGAGCAGCTGGCTGCGCCGCAGGTACCGGACCCCGCCCGCCAGCGACGCCAGCCCGGGCGGGTGCCCGCCGCCTGCCGGGCGCAGCGGCGGCAGCAGCGCCACCGACCCGAACGCGATCGCGAACGAGGCCACG
>DASQSC010000660.1:0-2750 GCA_035642555.1 Streptosporangiaceae bacterium
GCGGGGACATCAGTCACGGGCAAGTCGCCATCACACCCGCAGCAGCAGGGCGTCGCCCTGCCCGCCACCGCCGCACAGCGCCGCCGCGCCCAGCCCGCCGCCGCGCCTGCCCAGCTCGTAGGCGAGGTGGAGGGCGATCCGCGCGCCGGAGGCGCCGATCGGGTGGCCGATCGCGATCGCGCCGCCGTTGACGTTGACCTTGTCCGCCGGGACGCCGAGGTCGCGCACGGACTGCAGCACCACCGCCGCGAACGCCTCGTTGATCTCGATCAGGTCGAGGTCCGCTGCGGTCAGGCCCGCCTTCCCCAGTGCGTGCCCGATCGCGCGGGAGGGCTGCGACTGCAGCGAGTTGTCCGGCCCGGCCACGTTGCCGTGCGCGCCGACCTCGGCCAGCACCGGCGCGCCCCGGGCGGCGGCCGCCTCCGCCGACATCACCACCACCGCGGCCGCCCCGTCCGAGATCTGCGAGGCGCTCCCGGCGGTGATCGTGCCGCCGGGCGAGAACGCGGCGGGCAGCCGGGCCAGCGTCTCGGCGGTGGTGTCGGGCCGGACGCCCTCGTCGGTGTCGAACGTGAGCGGGTCGCCCCGCCGCCGCGGCACCGACACCGGGACGATCTCCTCGGCCAGCATGCCGTCCTTGATCGCCGCGGCGGCCCGCTGGTGAGAGGCGGCGGCGTACTCGTCCTGCTCCGCCCGGCTGATGCCGAGCCGGTCGTTGACCTTGTCGGTCAGCTCGCCCATGAGCACGTGCTCGAACGGGTCGGTCAGCCCGTCCAGCGCCATCGCGTCGAGCACTTCCATGGCGCCGTACCGCTTCCCGGCCCGCGCCTCCGGCAGCAGGTGCGGCGCCCGCGTCATCGACTCCATGCCGCCCGCCACCACGACGTCGAACTCTCCCGCCCTGATCAGCTGGGCGGCCAGCGCGATCGCGTCCAGGCTGGACAGGCAGACCTTGTTGACCGTGAGGGCGGGGACGGTCAGCGGGATCCCGGCCGCGGCCGCCGCCTGCCGGGCGGTGATCTGCCCGGCGCCCGCCTGCAGCACCTGGCCCATGATCACGTACTGGGCCTGGCCGGCGGCCAGCCCGGAGCGTTCCAGCGCCGCCCGGATGACGACGCTTCCCAGGTCGGCGGCGGAGAAGCTGGCGAGCGAGCCGAGCAGGCGGCCCTGCGCCGTCCGCGCCCCGCCGGTGATGACCACGTCCCGCATGTGCTACCTCCGTGTCGGCCCCGGCGGACCCGGGTCAGGTCAGGACCGGGCCGTTTGCCACCATACCTAGGTGGCCGCCTGCGGCCGGTAGCAGGCAGCCGCCGCGAAAGGGGAGGGCACCCGTGCTGGACCGGATCGACCATGTCGGCATCGCCTGCCACGACCTCGACCAGGCGATCGCGCGGTACCAGGAGGCGTTCGGCCTCACCGTGGCGAGCCGGGAGGTCATCGAGGAGCAGGGCGTGCGGGAGGCGATGCTGCAGCTGGCGGACGCGCCCGGCGGGAGCTCCTGGATCCAGCTGCTGGAGCCGCTCGGGCCGGACACGCCGGTGGGCCGGTTCCTGGCGCGGCGGGGCGAGGGCATTCATCACGTGGGCTACGGCGTGGCCGATATCTATGGCGCCCTCGCGGCGATCGGCGCCCGCGGTGTCCGCCTTATCGACCACCGGCCCCGGCACGGCTCGATGGGCGCCTCGATCGCGTTCCTGCACCCCGCAGGCCTGGGCGGGGTGCTGACCGAACTGGTGGAAGCGCCGGCCGGATGACCGCGGGACCAAGGGCCGCCGCGGCAGCACCCGGCCGCGAGATGTCATTCCGCCGGATGTCATGCTGCTGTTCAGCGAATGTCATAGCAAAACAGCGATTCTGGGCCGGCCGGAAGCCCGAAGCGCCGGCAACACCTGCGCGGAGGGAGTACTCTGCCAGGACTGGGCGAGCGGCTCGCGAGCGTCCACGCCAAACGGGATGGCGGGTTGCCGGAAGGGGCGGCCGACCGGCCCTCCAGGCGCGGTCGCGAGGAACTTGCCTGCCCCGCGTACCCCCCGTCTACTCAGACCGTCTACCCGGGATTAAGCCAAATGCAGCCTGAAATCGACGCTCAGCTCAGTAACTTCTTCGAGGAGACTCCGCCGCGCGAGTTCGCGAAGGTCATGCGCGGATATGACCAGCATCAGGTCGACGAGTTCATCAAGCAGCTCGATGGCGAGGTGCGCCAGTACCGCGAGCAGATGCAGGCGCAGCAGCGCGAGCTGGCTGAGGCTCACCGCCAGCTGCGGGAGCAGGAGCGCCCCACCTACTCGGGGCTCGGCTCCCGGATCGAGCAGCTGCTGCGGCTCGCCGAGGAGCAGGCGACCGAGATCGTGCAGGAGGCCCGGGCCGCCGCGAACGAGCTGAACGCGGCCGCCAAGGTCGACGCGGCCGAGGTCCGGGCCGCCGCCGAGAACGAGGCGGCGGAGCTGCGGGCGAACGCCAAGCGGGAGACCGACGACCAGCGCGGCTCGGCCGAGCGCGAGGCGGAGGCGATCCGGACCAGCGCCCGGCGGGAGTCGGACGAGCTGACCTCGACCACCGAGCGGGAGGTGGCCAAGCTCCGGGCCATCGCCGACCACGAGGTGGCCGAAAAGCGGGCCGCGGTCGAGCGGGAGATCGCCAAGCTGCGGACCACCACCGAGCGCGAGGTCGCGCAGCTCAAGGCGTCCGCGAAGCGGGAGCGGGACGAGATCCTCACCACCTCCAAGCGGCAGGCGGACGAGATGCGCAGC
>DASQSC010000661.1:0-5263 GCA_035642555.1 Streptosporangiaceae bacterium
CCACTCGATGAACGTGTCGGCGCCGGTCTCCGGGCCGCACTCGTAGTCGATCAGCGGCCAGTGCACGGCCACCTTCGGGAGACCGGGCAGCGCTCCCAGCGCGATCTCCTCGATGCTCGGCTGGGTGGCGGCGGTCAGCGCTACCGAGTCGCCGTCACAGCCGAGCCCGCCGTTCATCCAGAGGATGTGGACCACGGGCTCCGCGGTCTCCGGCGCTGATTCGGCACTGCTGTCTGTGCGTGTGGCCATTGCGAGGCCACCTCCTCGCTGCTGGTTCGGCCGCAGGCGGCCGGGGCGGCTCGTGCCGGACGGTGCCAGGTGCCGTCATCGTAGACCCGTCGCGGGCAGTGAACAAGACTGAATAGTCGGGATGCCGGACAGATTTGTCCGGCTGGGCGTCCCCAGGGGCCGACCGTCGGTGACGGAACCACTGGCCGCGGGCATGACAGTTGCGGGGGCCGATTAGCCACTTAGCTCCCTCATCGAATAGCCTTGGCGGAGCCCCGCAACGCCGCGGCAGCCCTCCCAGTCGCAGGCGACACCCAGGGAAAGAGACCAGGTGGCCGAGCCCGTTCCCGGTCAGGCCGCGGAACCGATCGAAGTCACGCCGGTCGTGGTGCTGTTCCAGGAATTCCCCGCCCGGCCCTCTTCCATCCCCGATATCCGCGACTTCGTACGACGCTGCCTGGCCGAATCCCCCCTCACCGAGGAGGGGAACCGGGAAGTCAGCGAGACCGTTTTCCGCGCCCTGCTGGACGCGGCGGGCCCGACCGGGTCGATCCACGTGGCGTTCCGGATCTTCCCCGAGCACGTCGAGGTCGACGTGCTCCACTCCGACACTCCTGTCGGCCGGTACGCGCCGCGCGAGCCGGACAGCGTCCGGTCCACCGCCACCGCCGACCGCGCGTCGGCCGGCCCGCTCGCCGCCGTCTCCGGCGCGGCAACGGCGGGCGCGCCGGACGCGCCGGCCGCTCCGCCGCAGCCCGCCGCCGGTCAGGGCCACCCCGATCACGCCGCGAACTTCGCTGACTGGATGTCGACCTCGCTGCGCCGGGAGGGCCTCACCCAGGAGGCCGCGGCCCGGTTGCTCGGCGTGTCGGTGAAAACCGTGAGCAGGTGGGTGGGCGGCACCACCGAGCCGCGGCTGAAGGACCTGCGCCGGATCCGGGAAGTGTTCGGCGACGTGCCGCTCCGCTAAGCCCAGAGCGGGGCGAATCCGCCGGTTCACGTCATAACTGTCCGGTCAAGCTACTAGACGCCCCCCCAGAACAGTCCTACGGTGCTGTCATGTCCGTTGAGTCAGGGGACTACCGGCTTGGTCCCGGCGACGGCCGGCTCGTACTGCGCACGTTCCGGGACGGGCTGGCCGCCAGGGCCGGCCACGACCTTACGATCGAGGCCACCCGCTGGTCGGGGGACCTCACGGTAGGTGCCGGCGAGACCCCGTCCGCCCTGAACGTCCGCATCGAGATGGGCTCGCTGGTGGTGCGCGAGGGCACCGGGGGCGTGAAACCGCTGACCGACCGGGACCGCCGCGAGATCGCCGTGATCGCGCGCAAGGTATTGACCGCCGACCGGCACCCGGAGGCCAGCTTCACCGCCAGCGGCTTCGACCGTGACGCCGGCGGCTGGCAGGTCACCGGCTCGCTGACGCTGGCCGGCCGGACCCGGCCGCTCCGGCTGCGGATCGCCGAGCCCCGCCCGGAGTACTATCAGCTCACCGCCTCGGTGCTGCAGTCGGACTTCGGCATCAAGCCCTACACCGGGTTCATGGGAGCACTGCGGGTCCGCGACGCGGTGGACATCGAGGCTGAGGGCACCCTGTCGGCACCGAACAGGGCGGCGGAGGCGGGGGACGCGTCATGACCGACCGCGCCGAAGCGGTGCGCCTGCTGGAATCGCGGGCCGCGCCGTCGGCAGCGCTGGCGGACCAGGCGGGCGCGATCGCCGGCACCTGCCATGCCATGGCGGTCCGCTTCCACCAGGGCGGCAAGCTGATCGTGTTCGGCACCGGCGGCCCCAGCACGGACGCCCAGCACGTGGCGGTGGAGTTCGTGCACCCGGTGATCGTGGGCAAGCGCGCGCTCCCTGCCATCTCGCTGACCACCGACATCGCGACCGTGACCGGGACCGCGGAACGGGATGGCATCAGCGAGATCTTCGCGCATCAGATCCGCTACCTCGCCGCGCCGGCCGACATGGCACTCGGGATCAGCTCGGACGGGAACTCCGCCAGCGTGCTGGGCGGCCTCGCGGCCGCCAGGGACGGCGGCCTGCTGACGATCGCGCTGGCGGGCGGGGACGGCGGCCAGATCGCGGCGACCCGGGCGGCCGAGCATGTGCTGCTGGCCCCGTCGGCCGATCCCCGGATCGTCAAGGAACTGCACGTCACCCTGTATCACGTGCTCTGGGAACTGGTGCACGTGTTCTTCGAGCAGCCAGGAGTGCTGGCACCGGGGGTGGTGGCATGAACATGACCGGCGAGCCTGGCCGCGAGTGCCACGGCGACGTCTGCATCACCTGCTCCGATACCGCGGTCGAGGTCACCGTGCGGCGGCTGCTGCCCGGCGGGCTCGCCATCGTGGAGACCGGCCAGGGAACCGAGGAAGAGGTCAGCGTGGCGCTGGTGACCGCCAGCCCCGGTGACCGGATCCTGGTCCATGCCGCCGAGGCCATCGGCGTGGTGGGAGCTGACTGACCATGGCGCAGCCGCAACCAGGGACTCCGGCCGCGATGGAGGCGCTCTACCCGTTCCTCTACGCCAGCAGCAGTGACCTGCCCGCCGTGCTGGCGCAGGTGCGCGAGTCCACCGTGGCCAAGACCCGGGAGATCACGCAGCTCCGGCAGGTCATCTGCGAGCGTGAGGCCGAGCGGCTCGCCGCCTGCGCGGAGGCGGCCGCGGCCCGGTTCGCGGCCGGCGGGCGGCTGCTGGCGTTCGGCAACGGCGGCAGCGCCACCGACGGCCAGCAGCTCGCCACCCTGTTCCTGAACCCCGGCCCGGGCACCCGCCCGCTGCCGGCGTACGCGCTGGGCAACGACACCTCGGTGGTCACCGCGCTGTGCAACGACATCGGTGTCGAGGTGGTGTTCGCGCGCCAGATCGCGGCCTTCGCCACCTCCGACGACATCGCCGTCGGGCTGTCGACCAGCGGAAACTCCGAGAACCTGGTGCGCGCGTTCGAGGAGGCCAGCCGGCGGGGGATGCTGACCGTCGGGCTGGCTGGCTACGAGGGCGGCAAGATGGCCGAACTGGACAGCATCGACTACCTGTTCGTGGCCCCGTCCGCCTCGGTGCACCGGATCCAGGAGGCGCAGACCACGATCTACCAGGTGCTGTGGGAGCTCACCAGCGGCGCGCTGGCCCGGCTGGAAGGCCAGCGGGCATGACGGGCCGGATGCTGGTCGCCGGGGTGGGGAACATCTTCCTCGGGGACGACGGCTTCGGGGCCGAGGTCGCGCGGCGGCTCGCCGAGGCCGGCCTGCCGGACTGGGTCCGGGTCGCCGACTACGGCACCAGTGGCATGCACCTGGCCTACGACATGGCCGAGGGCTACGACACCACGGTGCTGGTGGACGCCGCGCCGAGGGACGGGACCCCGGGCACGGTCACGGTGCTGGAGGTGGCCCCCGAGCACCGCCGCGACCTCACGGCCGCCGGGCCGCTCGCGGACAGCCGCCTGTTCGACGCCCACGGCATGCAGCCGGACATGGTGCTGGGGGTGCTGGACATGCTCGGCGCCAAGGCCGGCCGGATCCTGGTCGTGTGCTGCGAGCCGGCCGCCACCGGCTACCGGATCGGGCTCAGCGAGCCGGTGGCGGCGGCCGTGGACGAGGCGGTCCGGATCGTCACCGGCCTGGTAGCAGCGGCGGACGCGGCGCGTCAGCCGATCGACAAGTAAAGGGGTGTCCCATGTGCCTCGGCATACCCGGCGAGGTCATCGAGCTTCTCCCGGAGCAGCCCGACCTGGCGCGGGTGAGCGTGAGCGGAGTACGGCGGGTGATCAACGTCGGCCTGCTGTCAGATGATCCGCCCGGCCCGGGTGAATGGGTGCTCATCCACGTCGGCTTCGCGCTGTCGAAGATCGACGAGGACGAGGCCGCGGCGGCAATGGAGTTCCTGGAGGGAATCGGCCAGGCCTACGCCGACGAGCTGGAAGCCCTGGCCGATTCGCGGATCGAGTGACGGGAGGCCCCGCTGATGCGGTTCGTCGATGAGTTCCGGGACGCCGACAAGGCCCACGCGCTCGCCGCGAAGATCGCGGCCCTGTGCGAGCCGGGACGCCAGTACAAGATCATGGAGGTGTGCGGCGGCCACACGCACACCATCTATAAGCACGGCCTGGAGGATTACCTGCCGGAGTCGATCACGTTGGTGCACGGCCCCGGCTGCCCGGTGTGCGTGATCCCGATGGGCCGGGTGGACGATGCCATCCACCTGGCATCCCAGCCGGACGTGATCATGACCTCGTTCGGCGACATGATGCGGGTGCCCGGCAGCCAGGGCTCGTTCTTCGACGCCAAGGCGGCGGGCACCGACATCCGGATGGTCTACTCCCCGCTCGACTCGCTCAAGGTCGCCCGCAAGAATCCGGACAAGCGGGTGGTCTTCATGGCGATCGGCTTCGAGACGACCGCCCCCTCGACGGCCATGACCGTGCTGCGCGCCGCCGCCGAGGGAATCGGGAACTTCTCGGTCTTCTGCAACCACGTCACGATCGTGCCAGCGATCAAGGCCATCCTGGACTCCCCCGACCTGCGGCTCGACGGCTTCCTCGGCCCGGGGCACGTGTCCACGGTGATCGGCTGCCGCCCGTACGAGTTCATCGCCCGCGACTACGGCAAGCCGGTCGTGGTGGCCGGGTTCGAGCCGCTGGACATCCTGCATTCCATCTACCAGCTGATGCTGCAGCTCGCCGAGGGCCGCGCGGAGGTCGAGAACCAGTACGCGCGGGTGGTCCCGTGGCACGGCAACCTGGTGGCGCTGCAGGCCATCGGCCAGACCATGGAACTGCGGCCGTACTTCGAGTGGCGCGGGCTCGGCTTCATCTCCCACTCCGCCCTGAAGATGAGCGAGCGGTACGCGGCGTTCGACGCCGAGCTGCTGTTCGAGGTGCCCGGCGTCCGGGTGGCCGACCCCAAGGCCTGCCAGTGCGGCGAGGTGCTCAAGGGCGTCCTCAAGCCGTGGGAGTGCAAGGTGTTCGGGACCGCCTGCACGCCGGAGACCCCGATCGGCACCTGCATGGTGTCGCCGGAGGGCGCGTGC
>DASQSC010000662.1:0-2872 GCA_035642555.1 Streptosporangiaceae bacterium
GGCGATGTAGGAGGTGGCCAGCCACGGCACCGGCCCGGTCACGTCGGCGTCCAGCACCAGCACCGTGTACCTGCCGCTCACCTGCCGCGCCGCGGCCACTTCCCGCTCGAACCGGGAACGGAACTCAGGATCACCGGCCAGATCCGGCCGGATCGCCTTGATGGCGACCGGCTCCCCGTCGGCACAGCGCGCCAGGTACACCTGGCCCATGCCGCCAGAGCCGAGCCGCCCCTGCAGCCGGTACTCGCCCAGCTGCCGTGGATCCCCCGCCTGCAATGCCCCTAGCACGTCTGGTCCCCCCGTGGATCACGCAACGTGCACCCCCCGTAACTGCATGCCGGTCGGCCGACGGGCATGCAGGACCAGCGGGGCCTGACTAAGAGTAACCGTTTTGGCGGCGCTGATCACCTATCCATTTGGGAACGGGCATGTGTCGTGGTAACCGTGCGTCACAATGGATGGCCGCCCCGGGACGGCAACGGCGTCAGCCTTGCCCGGACGACGGCCCGACGTGCTCGGTCAGCCACGCGCCCAGCGGGCGGCTGGCCGTGAGCACGCCGGCGATCCGGTCCCTGGCCGCCGCCGTCCCGAGCCAGGCCGCGATGGGCCACTCCTTCCAGGCGATCAGGCCCTTGTACCGAAGCAGCCAGATCCTGGGATGGTCCGCCTGGTAGCCGCGCGGCGCGGTCTTGAGCGGGTCGCTGCCGGACACGTCGAGCTGCTGCTGGCTGAGACCGGCGATGATCCGCTCGAGCTCGCCGCCGGGAATGTCGTCCGCGACCGCCCGCCGGTACCGGTCAAGCTGGTCCGGCGCCAGGTGGTACATCCCGCTGCCGACTCTCAGCCCGGTCGCTGACAGCTGGATGTACCCGCTCCCGACCAGCGCACCGATGTGGGTCTTGTACGGCGTCTTGTCCTTGCTGAACCTGACATCCCGGTAGGGGCGGAAGATCTTCGGCTCCCCGAACTCCGGCGCCAGCTCGGCAAGCAGTTCGGTCATCGGGCGCAGCACGTGCTCCTCGTAGACCGGCTTGTGCCTGGTCCAGAACGACTTGGTGTTGTCGGCCGCCAGCCCTTCGTAGAACTCCAGGGCCTCTTCCTGCCAGCCACCGAACGACATCCCCGTTACCTCCTCCTCACAGGCCGAAGTGTGTCACCGCGCGGTCCGCGACGTGCCGGCCGATCACGATCGACGCGGTAGCGGCCGGTGACGGGGCATTGAGAACGTGAATGACCCCGTCCGCCTCCTCGATCAGGAAATCGTCCACGAGCCCCCCGTCCCGGCTGAGGCACTGGGCGCGGATGCCGGACGGGCCGAACGTCACGTCCTGGCTGCGGATGGCGGGCAGGTACCGCCGCATCTCGGCCAGGAAAGCGGGCTTCACCAGGTCGCGCCAGATCTCCAGCGCGCCGGTCCGGGCGTAGGCGGCGGCCAGCTTGCGCAGGCCAGGGAACCGCAGGCTGTCGGCCAGGTCGCGGGGGCTCACCGACAGCCGCCGGTAGCCTTCCCGCGCCAGCGCCGGGACCGCGTTCGGCCCGGCCCGCAGCGACCCGTCGATGCCGCGCGTGAAGTGGACGCCGAGGAACGGGAACGCCGGGTCGGGGACGGGGTACACCAGCCCGCGCACGAGATCGCGCGCCTGCGGCCGGAACGTGTAGTAGTCGCCGCGGAACGGCACGATCCGGTAACCGCGGTCCAGTTGCCCCGTCATCGCGGCGACGCGGTCGGCCTGCAGCCCGGCGCAGGCGATGACGGCCCGGCCGGCCAGGGTCGCCGCCGTGGTGTGCACCAGCCAGCCCGCCCGGGCGCGGGCCAGCCCGCGCACCCCGTGCCCGCACAGCACCGTGCCGCCGCTGCCGGTCACGGCGTTCGCGTAGGCCGCCGCCACCTGCCGGTAGTCGATCACGCCGCTCTCGGGGATGTGGAGGGCGCGGATGCCGCGGGCGGCCGGCTCGATCGCGGTGATCTCGTCCGGCCCGATCTCCCGGACCGCCAGCCCGTTCGCGCGCCCCCGCGCCGCCAGCGCCGCCAGCCGGGACAGCTCGTCCTGCCGGGTGGCGATCACCAGCTTGCCGGTCCGCCGCCAGCCGATGGCGTGCGCGTCGGCGAACTCGGCCAGGGCCAGCCGTCCCTCCCGGCAGAACCGCGCCTTCAGGCTTCCCGGCTGGTAATACAGGCCCGCGTGAATGACCCCGGAGTTGTGACCGCTCTGGTGGGCCCCGATGGCCCGCTCCTTCTCCACCACCGCGACCCGTGCCGACGGGCGGGCCGCCAGCAGCGCCATCGCGGTCGACAGCCCGATCAGGCCCGCGCCGATGACGATGACGTCGAACCGCTCGTCCGGCGGCGCGCCGGCCGCCGGCACCGTCACGGCGCTGCGGCGGACGCGGCGGCCTGCCGCGGGCCCACCTGATTGCGCAGGATGCCGATGCCGGTCACCTCGAGCTCGACCGTATCCCCGGGCACGAGCCACCGGTTGTCCCCGTGCTCCAGGATGCAGCCGGTGCCGACGGTGCCGGAGCCGAGGATCTCGCCCGGCCTGAGCACGGTGTTCCTCGCTGCCTGGGCGGCGATGTCGGGCCAGGAGAAGTAGAGGTCCGACAGCTGTCCACGGGAGCGTTCCTCGCCGTTGACCCGGGCGGTCATCACCGCGCTCGACCCGTCGAACTCGTCGGCCGTCACGACTACCGGGCCCAGGCTGGTCGCGAAGTCCTTCGCCTTGGCCGGGCCCAGCCCGACCCGCATCTCCTGGCGCTGGATGTCACGCGCCGACCAGTCGTTCATGATCGTGAAGCCGGCGATCCGGCCGCCGGCCCCGATCACCGCGGCCACCTCCAGCTCGTAGTCGAGCATCGCCGTCCCCTCCGGGTA
>DASQSC010000663.1:0-8763 GCA_035642555.1 Streptosporangiaceae bacterium
TTGACCTTGAGGATCAGGTCGCCCGTCTGCCAGATGTCGTCGGCCCGGGGCAGGATCTGTGCCCCCGCGGCGACGTAGTCCCCGTCCGGGATGGCTGACCCGGTCCCGGCATCAGCCTCGACGAACACCTCATGGCCGGACCGGGTGAGCTCGTGCACGCCGGACGGCGTGATCGCCACCCGGTATTCGTGGTTCTTGACCTCTCTAGGAATCCCGACCCTCATGACCGCAGCCCTCCTGCTTCTTCCGGCCGCCGGCCCCGTTGCCGGACGGTCCGGGTCGCTGCCGGGCTATGAGCCCGGCAGCGGGTGCTCCGGCGCGTCAGCCTCCCGCAGCGCCGCGTACCCGCCCCCCCGGACGGCATACCCGGACAAGATACCCACCGCGGCGATAACGTTGTGCAGGTCACCCGCCAGTACGGCCTCGGCCGCCGCTGCCAGCGGCACCCACCGGAGCAGCAGGTGAGCCTCCTCGTGCTCGGGGACATGGGTGCGCTCGGCGGCTGGCACCTCGGTCAGGCCGCGGGCCAGGAACACCCGCACCCGCTCGGTGCTGAAGCCGGGCGAGGTGAGGACGTCGGCGAGCACGTGCCAGTCCCGGGCCCGGTACCCGGTCTCCTCCAGCAGCTCGCGTTCGGCCGTGGCCCGCAGGCTCTCCCCGGGCACGTCCCGCAGCCCGGCCGGGATCTCCCACAGCAGGCTGGCGACCGGATGCCGGTACTGCCGGATGAGCAGCACCCGCTCCGCCTCGTCGAGCGCCAGCACCCCCACCGCCCCCGGGTGCTCCACCACGTCCCGGCCCGCCAGCTCCCCGCCCGGCATCTCGACCTGGTCCCGCCGCAACCGCAGGAACCCGCTCCGGCCCAGCTCGGTGCTGCCGGTCACGCGCCAGTCCGCCCGGGTATCCATCAGCGGAACGGTTCCGGCACTCCGCCCGGCCGGATCACCAGCCGCGAGTCCGCCCGGGGCGGGCGCGGCGGCCGCCTCCTGGCCGGGCCGGGCGGCGCTCATGCGGGTAGCTCCCGCCCGCTCATGCCGTGGCCGCCGCCCTGGGCGCGGCGGCGGACCGGGCGGACCGGGAATGCTCGAGCGCGGCCGCCACCAGCCCGCGGAACAGCGGGTGGGGACGGGTCGGCCGGGACAGGAACTCCGGGTGCGCCTGGGTCGCCACGAAGTAGGGATGAAGCTCGCGGGCGAGCTCGACGAACTCGACCAGGCGGCCGTCCGGCGACAGGCCGGAGCAGATGAGCCCGGCCCGTTCCAGGTCGGCGCGGTAGGCGTTGTTGACCTCGTACCGGTGCCGGTGCCGCTCCTGCACGGCCTCGGTCCCGTACAGCTCCCGCACGATCGACCCGTCCGCCAGCACCGCCGGGTACAGCCCCAGCCGCATGGTGCCGCCCATGTCCCGCTCCCCGGCCACCACGTCCTCCTGGTCGGCCATGGTGGCGATCACCGGCTGGGAGGTGCCGGGCTCGAACTCGGTGCTGTTGGCCTCCGGCAGCCCGGCCAGGCTGCGGGCCACCTCGATGGCCGCGCACTGCAGGCCCAGGCAGAGGCCGAGCAGCGGGATGCCGTGGGTGCGGGCGTGGGCGACAGCGCCGATCTTGCCCTCGATGCCGCGCACCCCGAAGCCGCCGGGGATCAGGACCCCGTCCACCCCCTCCAGGTGCCGCGCTGCTCCCTCCGGGGTACGGCAGTCATCGCTGGCCACCCACCGGATGTTGACCCTGGCGTCGTTGGCGAAACCGCCCGCCCGCAGCGCCTCGGCGGGCGACAGGTAGGCGTCGGGCAGGTCGATGTACTTGCCGACCAGCGCGATCGTGACGACAGCGGCCGGGCGGTGGACCCGCTGCAGCAGCTCGTCCCAGTCGCTCCAGTCCACGTCCCGGAACGGCAGGTCGAGCCGGCGCACCACGTACGCGTCGAGCCCTTCGGCGTGCAGCACCTTGGGGATGTCGTAGATGGAGGGCGCGTCGGCGGCGGCGACCACGGCCTCCTCGTCGACGTCGCACATGAGGCTGATCTTGCGCTTCAGCCCGCCGCTGATGGTCCGGTCGGCCCGGCAGACGATGGCGTCGGGCTGGACGCCGATGCTGCGCAGGGCGGCGACCGAGTGCTGGGTCGGCTTGGTCTTCAGCTCGCCGGTCGGCGCGATGTAGGGCAGCAGCGAGACGTGCAGGGAGAAGCAGCGGTCCCGGCCGATCTCGTGCCGGATCTGGCGGATCGCCTCCAGGAACGGCAGCGACTCGATGTCGCCCACCGTGCCGCCCACCTCCGTGATGACCACGTCCGTCTCGGGCCCGCCCAGCCCGAGGATGCGCGCCTTGATCTCGTTCGTGATGTGCGGAATCACCTGCACCGTGTCGCCCAGGTAGTCGCCGTGCCGCTCCTTGGCGATCACGTCGGAGTAGACCTGCCCGGTGGTGACGTTCGCCGAGCCCTTCAGCCGGGCGTCGAGGAAGCGCTCATAGTGCCCGACGTCCAGGTCGGTCTCGGTGCCGTCGTCGGTGACGAACACCTCGCCGTGCTGGAACGGGTTCATGGTGCCGGGGTCGACGTTCAGGTAGGGGTCGAGCTTCTGCATGACCACGCGCAGCCCGCGCGCCTTGAGCAGGCGTCCCAGGCTGGAGGCGGTGAGGCCCTTGCCGAGGCTGGAAGCGACGCCCCCGGTGACGAACAGATGCCTGGTCGAGACAGGCCGTGAGGTAAGCAATGCGCCAGCCAAATGAAGGCTCCCGTGGTCGGTGCGGTGCGGAAATCCCGCCGGTCCACGGGCCATCAGGATATCAGCCAGCCGATACCCGGGCCCGCCACGCGCCGATAAGCGGCCCGGAAAAGCCCCCCACCGGGCGCGGCGGGGTGCCGTCAGGACGCGGTGTAGGGACGGGGCTCACTGTCGGCCGGCTGCCGGGAACGCTGCGCCAGCGGGGATTCGGCCTGCTCGCCGGTCTGGCCGAACCGGGCCAGCGCCACGGCGCAGGTGATCGCGAGACCGAACCCGAGCACGGCTACGCCCCCGAGGCCGGGGCGGGTGTGGTCGCCCAGGAACATCACCCCGACCACCGCCGGGGGCGTGGTCTCGGCCAGCACCACCGCGGCGGTCGCCACGGTCACGCTGCCGTCCTCCAGCGCGGTGGCGTACAGCATGAACGACACCACCCCGGCCGCGGCCAGCGCGTAGGCGGCCGGGTCACGGATCAGTTCCGGCACCGAATAGCCCGGCAGTACCCGGGCCGCCACCGCCAGCACGCCGTACCCGAGCCCGGCGATCGCGCCCAGAGCCGGCGTGCGGAGGGAGGGCCGCAACCGGGTCGCGGCTATCCCGGCCACGCCGATCGCCGCCACCGCCACGATCAGCGCGAGCTTGAACGCCGCGCCCGCGCCGGTCGCGGTGTGGTCCCCGGCCGAGGAGCCCAGCATCCCGACCCCGAGGATGACCCCGGCCACGGCCAGCCACTCCCGCCAGGCCAGTTCCAGGCGCATCAGCCAGGCGGCGGCGACCGCGGTCACCGCCAGGTTCGCGGCAATCATGGCCTGCACGGCAAACAGCGGCATCTTGCGCAATGCCACCAGTTGCGCGACGAACCCGATAAGATCGAGCCCCAGGCTCGCAAGGAACCGCCACTGCCTGAGCATCCGCAGCACCAGGCCCGGGTCCACCCCGCGGGCGGCGGGGGTGCCGCCGCTCGCCAGCCCCGGCGCCGGGCGGCGGCTGGCCGTGCGGGCGGCCATCGCCTGCATGACTGCAGCGATGCCGTAACAAAGGGCGGCCACCAGCGAGGCCCCCAGGCTGGCCAACACGCTTAGACCTTACGCCGGGGGGATTCGGCTCAGCCAGCCAGTATCCCCGTCACCGCTTGCGGATTCCCTCACCACGAGACAATCAGGACGGAAATCCGTTCAGACGCCGGCGGCTTGCATGCCGCGGAGCTCGTGCTTGAGGTCCTTGATCTCGTCCCGGATCCGGGCCGCGACCTCGAACTGCAGCTCCGCGGCGGCGGTATGCATCTGCTCGGTGAGCTCGGTGATGAGGGCCACCAGGTCGCCGCGGGCCTCGCTGGGTGTCCCCTCGGCGCCCGGGCCGCGGCCGGCGGCCAGGCGGGCCCGGGAGGCGACCCCGGGAACCGGTGCCTTGCCCCGGCTCTGCTGCCGCCCGCTGCCGCCGAGCAGCCGGTCGGTGTCGGCGTCCTCGCGGACGAGCTGGTCCAGGATGTCGGCGATCCGCTTGCGGAGCGGGGTCGGGTCGATCCCGTGCTCGGCGTTGTAGGCGAGCTGCTTGTCGCGGCGCCGGTTGGTCTCGTCGATGGCCCGCTGCATCGACGGGGTGACCTTGTCGGCGTACATGTGAACCTGGCCGGAGACGTTCCGGGCGGCCCGGCCGATCGTCTGGATCAGCGACGTCCCCGAACGGAGGAACCCCTCCTTGTCCGCGTCCAGGATCGACACCAGCGACACCTCGGGCAGGTCGAGTCCCTCCCGCAGCAGGTTGATGCCGACCAGCACGTCGTACTCGCCGAGCCGCAGCTCCCGCAGCAGCTCGACCCGCCGCAGCGTGTCGACCTCGCTGTGCAGGTAACGGGCCCGGATCCCGAGCTCAAGCAGGTAGTCGGTGAGGTCCTCGGCCATCTTCTTGGTCAGCGTGGTGACCAGCACCCGCTCGGACCGGTCGGCCCGCTCCCTGATCTCGTGCACCAGGTCGTCGATCTGGCCCTTGGTCGGCCTGACCAGCACCTGCGGGTCGACCAGCCCGGTGGGCCTGATCACCTGCTCGACCACCTCGCCGCCGGCGCGCTGCAACTCGTACGAGCCGGGAGTGGCCGACAGGTACACCGACTGCCCGATCCGCTCGCCGAACTCGTCCCAGGTCAGCGGCCGGTTGTCGATGGCGCTAGGAAGCCGGAAGCCGTGCTCGACCAGGACCCGCTTGCGCGACACGTCGCCCTCGTACATGGCGCCGATCTGCGGCACCGTGTTGTGCGACTCGTCGATCACGAGCAGGAAGTCCTCGGGGAAGTAGTCCAGCAGCGTGTTCGGCGGGCTCCCGACCTCCCGGCCGTCGATGTGACGCGAGTAGTTCTCGATGCCCGCGCAGCTCCCGACCTGGCGCAGCATCTCGACGTCGTAGGTGGTACGCATCCGCAGCCGCTGCGCCTCCAGCAGCTTGCCCGCCCGTTCCAGTTCGCCCAGCCGCCCGGCCAGCTCGGACTCGATGCCGGCGATGGCGCGCTCCATCCGCGCCTGGCCGGCCACGTAGTGGGAGGCGGGGAACACGTACAGCTCGTCGTCCTCGCTGATGACCTCGCCGGTGAGCGGGTGCAGCGTCATCAGCCGCTCGACCTCGTCGCCGAACATCTCGATCCGCACGGCGAGCTCCTCGTAGACCGGGATCACCTCGATGGTGTCGCCCCGGACCCGGAACGTGCCGCGGGTGAACGACAGGTCGTTGCGGGCGTACTGCATCTCGACCAGCTTGCGGAGCAGGGCGTCCCGGTCCATGGTCATGCCGGTCCGCAGCCGCACCATCCGGTCCACGTACTCCTGCGGGGTGCCCAGGCCGTAGATGCACGACACGGACGCGACCACGATCGTGTCCCGGCGGGTGAGCAGCGAGTTGGTGGCGGAGTGCCGCAGCCGGTCCACCTCGTCGTTGATGGACGAGTCCTTCTCGATGTAGGTGTCCGTCTGCGGGACGTAGGCCTCGGGCTGGTAGTAGTCGTAGTAGGAGACGAAGTACTCGACCGCGTTGTGCGGCAGCATCTCCCGCAGCTCGTTCGCGAACTGGGCGGCGAGCGTCTTGTTCGGCAGCATCACCAGCGTCGGCCGCTGCAGCCGCTCGGCCAGCCAGGCAACGGTCGCGGTCTTCCCGGTACCGGTCGCCCCGAGCAGCACGGTGTCCTTGGCGCCGGACTGGACCCGGCGCTCCATCGCGTCGATCGCATGCGGCTGGTCGCCCGCCGGGACCATGTCGGTGACCACCCGGAACGGAGCCACCCGCCGCTGCAGGTCGGTTACTGGACGCACGGCACCCCTCCTCTCCCGGTCACGCAGCCAGGTAACGCGCCCGGCGGCGGCGCTCTTCCCGGCTGGTGCGGGACACCCTCACTGTAGGGGCAGGGTCCGACAAGACGCAGCGCCGCCGGTCAGTCGCGCGGCAGCCGGGTGCGGCGGCGCAGCTCCGACCACAGCTCGCCCGCCTGCCGGTCCAGTTCCGCCAGCGACCCGGAGTTGTCCACCACGTAGGTGGCCAGCGCCAGCCGGTCGGCCCGGCTGGCCTGGGCGGCAATCCGCGCCTGCGCCTGGGACCGGTCCAGGCCCCGCTCCCTGACCAGCCGTTCCAGCTGCACCCTCGGTGCCACGTCTACCACCACGACCACGTCGTACTGGCTGGCCAGGCCGTTTTCGGCCAGCAGCGGCACGTCGTGCACCACCACCGGGGTCCCGGCCGCCGCTGCCTGCTCCTCCAGGTCCCGCATCCGGGCGGCCACCAGCGGATGCACGATCTCATTCAGCCGCTGCCGCGCGCCCGGGTCGGCGAACACGATCTCGCCCAGCTTGGGCCGGTCGAGGCTGCCGTCGGGCAGCAGCACGCCGGGGCCGAAGGCCTCGCGGATCGCGGCCAGCCCGGGGGTGCCGGGCTCGACCACCTCCCTGGCCGCCGCGTCCGCGTCGATGAGCACGGCGCCATAGCCAGCCAGCCGCCGCGAGACCTCGCTCTTGCCAGCGCCGATCCCGCCGGTCAGCCCGACCCGGAGCACGCCCGTCCCCGGAGCAAGATCACTGTGGTCTCCCCGGTCACGCGACTGGGGAGACCACAGTGATCACTCTGTCCTAGCTCTGGCCGCCGGCCAGCTTGTCGCGCAGGGCCGCTAGCGCCTCGTCGGAGGCAAGCGCGCCGCCGCCGTTCCCGCTGTCGCCGCGCCCGCCGGAGGGCCGGCGCGAGCCGGACCCGCGGCCGCCCTCGTCCTCGCCGGGGTCCTCTTCCTGCGCCTTGTTGCGGGCCTCGGTCACCTGCCGCCGGTGCGCCTCAAACCGCGACCGGGCCTCGGCGTACTGCCGCTCCCACTCCTCCCGCTGCACGTCGTAGCCTTCCAGCCACTCGCCGGTCTCGGAGTCGAAGCCCTCCGGGTAGACGTAGTTGCCCTGCTCGTCGTAAGTGGCGGGCATGCCGTACAGGGTGGGGTCGAACTCGTCCCCGACCGCCTCGCCGATCGTGCCCTCATTGGCCTGCTTGAGCGAGAGGCTGATCCGGCGCCGGTCCAGGTCAATGTCGATGATCTTGACGAAGATCTCGTCCCCGACCTGCACCACCTGCTCGGGGATCTCCACGTGCCGGTCGGCCAGCTCGGAGATGTGCACCAGGCCCTCGATGCCCTCTTCCACCCGGACGAACGCGCCGAACGGGACCAGCTTGGTGACCCGGCCCGGCACCACCTGGCCGATCTGGTGGGTGCGAGCGAACTGCTGCCACGGGTCTTCCTGGGTGGACTTCAGCGACAGTGAGACCCGCTCACGGTCCATGTCCACGTCCAGCACCTCGACCGTGACCTCCTGGCCGACCTCGACGACCTCGCCGGGGTGGTCGATGTGCTTCCAGGAGAGCTCGGACACGTGCACCAGCCCGTCCACGCCGCCGAGGTCCACGAACGCCCCGAAGTTGACGATGGAGGAGACCTGGCCCTTGCGGATCTGGCCCTTCTGCAGCGTGTGCAGGAAGTTCTGGCGCACCTCGGACTGGGTCTGCTCGAGCCAGGCCCGGCGGGACAGCACCACGTTGTTGCGGTTCTTGTCCAGCTCGATGATCTTGGCTTCCAGCTCCCGGCCGACGTACGGCTGCAGGTCGCGGACCCGGCGCATCTCCACCAGGGACGCGGGCAGGAACCCGCGCAGGCCGATGTCGAGGATGAGGCCGCCCTTGACGACCTCGATCACGGTGCCGGTGACGACGCCGTCCTCTTCCTTGATCTTCTCGATCGTGCCCCAGGCCCGCTCGTACTGCGCGCGCTTCTTGGACAGGATCAGGCGGCCTTCCTTGTCCTCCTTCTGCAGGACAAGGGCCTCGATGTGCTCGCCTGTGTGGACTACGTCGTGCGGATCGACATCGTGCTTGATCGAGAGTTCCCGGGACGGGATGACACCTTCGGTCTTGTAGCCGATATCGAGCAATACCTCGTCCCGATCGACTTTGACGATGGTGCCTTCAACGATGTCGCCATCGTTGAAGTATTTGATGGTCTCGTCGATCGCGGCGAGGAAGGCCTCCTCGGACCCGATGTCGTTGACCGCTACCTTGGGGGTCGGGTGGGCCTCAGTGCTGCTCGTCATGTGTTGGTTGGCTCCGGACGGACTATTCGAGTGTGGACGCACGTGTACAGGCAGCCCGCCACATGGGGCGACAGGTCTAGTGGACTTGCCTGGCCGACCTGACCAGCAACGGCCCGCGAGACGGCTCCGCTGCTGTGCCTGGCCATGGCGGACTGCACCAGAACACGGCGCAGCGTTCAGAATATGAGAGCACGATCAGCGGGTCAATCTCAGCCGCCAAACCCGCCGTGCCGCGGCAGGCGGCCAGGCGTCGCTAGTGGGCCGCCTCGGCCCAGGAAAGGCCGGTGCCGACCGACACATTGAGCGGGATGCTCAGCTCGTACGCATCGCACATGGCCTGCGTGGCAAGCTCCCTGGCCCGCTCCAGCTCGCCCGGGGCCACCTCGAACACGAGCTCGTCGTGGACCTGGAGCAGCATCCGGGACCGCAGCCCGGCCCCGCG
>DASQSC010000664.1:0-4262 GCA_035642555.1 Streptosporangiaceae bacterium
GCGGCCGGCGTGATGTTCCCCCGGCCCGCCGAGCCGCCCATGATGACGAAGTCCGCCACCTGCGAGACGATCCGCGGCTCGCGCCGCACCGCCAGCGCGATGTTGGTCAGCGGGCCGGTCGCGACCAGGACGATCTCCCCCGGCGCCGACCCGATGGTCTCGATCAGGAAGTCCACCGCATGCCCGGCCCGGGCCCGCTGCCCGGCCGGCGGCAGCCGGGCGCCGCCCAGGCCGGACTCGCCGTGCACGTCGGCGCCGTCCAGCACCGGGCGCAGCAGCGGCGCCGGGCTGCCGGCGACCACCGGGATATCGCCCCGCCCGGCGAAGTCCAGCACCGCGAGCGCGTTGACGGTGGTCAGCTCCAGGCTCACGTTCCCGGCCACGGTGGTGACGCCGAGCAGTTCCAGCGCGGGGTGCCCGCAGCCGAACGCGATCGCCATCGCGTCGTCGATGCCGGGGTCACAGTCGAGTATCACCTGCCGGGGCGGGACCGCTCCCCCGGTCATGCCGCGCTGCCCGCGGTCATGCTGCGCTGCCCGCGGTCATGCCGCGATCCCGCCCGCTTCCACCAGCTGCTGGATCCGGGCGTAGACCTCCCGGATCTGCCCGGGCGTGGCCTCCGGCCGCACGTTCATGATGATCGGCTGCCCGTCCCGCACCGCGTGATTCATCCGCTGCGCCGTGTCCGGCTGCAGCTCGGGCGTCCAGTCGTCGGGGACCCTGACCTCAAGGGCCGTCATGCTGCTCCTCCTCGTGCTCGCCGCTGGCAGCGGGCGCCGGGGGCGGCGCCAGCCGCGCGCCGGGTGCGGTCGAGCCAATCCCGGGTGCGTAAGAACGATAGTGGCTCTTGTTGACAACCGGCCCGCGGCTGCGGCGGCAGCGGACCAGCCGGCCGGGGAGAGCCTAGCCGCTGACAGCTGCCCGGTGGACGCTAGCCGGTGGCGTGCAGCCAGCGGACCGGGGCGCCCTCGGCGGCGCAGCGGAACGGCTCCAGCTCGTCATCCCAGGGCTGGCCCAGCAGCCGCGCCAGCTCCTCGGCCAGCGCCCCGGCCCGGGACCGGGCGATCGTGCCCGCGGCGCTCGCCGCCGCCACCGTCAGGGCGGCCCGCAGCCGCGTTTCCGGGACCAGGATGTCCCCGTTGGCGGCCGTCACCGCCGAGAACAGGCCCAGGTCCGGGGTGTAGCTGTAGCGCACCGGGTCGCACCCGGGGCTGGCCTCTTCGGTCGCCTCGAACCGCAGCCGCTTCCAGTTGGTCAGCGCGGAGGTGACGGCGCCGGAAGTGCCGGGGCGGCCCTCCCAGCTGAGCTCCGCCCGCAGCGTGCCCGGGGCCGCCGGCTGGCTGGCCCAGGGCAAGTCCACGCGCACGCCAATAACCCCCGCCACTGCCCACTCAACGTGCGGGCACAGCGCCGGAGGCGCCGAATGAATATGCAGCACGCCACGAACTGACACCAGGCCTCCCGAGCGAACGAGGTGCGCCTTCCCCTGCGACCTCGGCGCGCGGAACGCATGCGCCAGTCCTCATATTGTGCCCTACCCGCAGCCGCCCGCACCACCACCCCCGGCATCCTGGTTACGCTCGCCACCCGGCAGCCGGCGTGATGTAGTTGAGCCGTGGCCCGCGCGAACGCTGCCGGCGGTGGCCGGCCCGCCGGGACCGCTCGCGCCGACGCCGGTCCCGCTGGCATTCCGGAACGGGACATTGCCGGGCTGGTGTTCGCCGCCGAGATGTACGCCGTCCAGTTAGACCACCTGGCCGCCGTGCTGGGAACGGCCGAGACCACGGCCCGGGCGGCCGCCACCCGCTGGCGGCAGCGCGGCTACGCGGAACTGGCCCGGATCGGCCCGGGCCGGCCCTGGCTCTGGCTGACCCGGGCCGGGCTGGCCGCCTGCGGGTTCCGGTACCCCGCGGTCTCCCCGGCGCTGTCCCGGCTGGCCCATCTGCGGGCGGTGACCTCGGCCCGGCTGGCGCTGGAATCCGCCCCGGGCTATCAGGCCGCCAGTGCGTACTGGCGCAGCGAGCGGCGGCTGCGGGCGCGGGCCGGAAGCCGGGCCGGGTTACGCGAGCACTTGCCGGACGGCGAGGTGCACTGGCCGGACGGGGCACCGGTGCCGTGGGCGGGCGAGTGCTGGGCCATCGAGGCCGAGCTCACCCGCAAGACCGTGGCCAGGACCGCCGCCATCATGCGGGAGCTGCTGACCAGGACCGGCGATTACGGCGGCCCGGCGGCCGACGCCCGGGTCCCCGGCCGCAGGCCCCGGCATGCCCGGGTGCTGTACGTGTGCTCGGCGCAGGCCTGGCCGGTCGTGCTGCGGGCACAGGGCAGCATCGGGCCGCTGGCACCGCGGGTGGAGCTGCGCCCGCTGCCGCCGGGGGCGCGGCTGTGATCCGGCGCTACCTGAGCCTGCTCGCCCTGCAGGCGGCGGGCCGGTGGCTGGCCCGGCTGCTCCGGCTGGCGGTGGTGCTGGCCGTCGCCGCCGCCGCCGCGCCGGTCTCGCTGGTGGCGGTCGTCTCGGTGCTGCTGGCCTGGCGGCAGGGCTGGCCGCCGGCCCGGCTGTACCGGGCCGCGCTGTGGTGCCTGCCGATGCTGGCGGTCTGGCTGGCGGCCATTGCCGTCGGCACCGGGAGCTGGCTGCCGGTGGCGGCCGCGCCCTATCGCGCGTGGCTGGCCATGTGGCACGAGGCCGCGGTCGGCCGGCTGGCGCTGGCGGCGGTCACGGCCGCCCCGCCGGCGATCCCGCTCGGCCTGGCGGCGGGCGGCCTGGCGTGGGCCCGGCGGATCTTCGCGATGGAGACCGGCACCGGCGGCCGCTCGCCTGCCTCCCCCGCGGCGTTCGAGCGGCGGCAGTGGCGGCATGCCGAACGCGCCGCCCGGGCCCGGATCGCCGCCCCGGGCGCCGTTCCGCTGCTCACCAGGGACGGCAGCATCGCGGCCGGGGCCGTCATCCGCGCGGCCGGGCATCCGCCCGCGACCGTGGCGGCGATCCCCTACCAGCGGCTGCGGTCCCACCAGGTGGTGATCGGGACCACCGGCACCGGGAAGACAACCCTGCTGCTGCGGCTGTGGGCCGGGTTCCTGGCCCGCGGCCTGGAACTGCACGCCGCGGGGGCGGGCGGCCGGCCGCTGCTGGTGGTACTCGACTGCAAGGGCGGTCCCGACTCGCGGCGGGTCGCCGACCGGGCCCGCCGGGTGCTGCGGGACGCCGGCGCCCGTGCCACGATGATCTGGCCGGACGAGGCCGCGCTGTCGCTGTGGGCACTGCCGCCGCAGCAGCTGATCACCACGCTGGCCGACATGGTGGAGCAGGGCACCGGGGCGGCCGCCTACTACGCCGACGTGCTGGAGGCGATCGTGGCGATGGCGGTGGGCGCGCCCGGCGGCCCGCCCGGCAGCGCTTCCGAGTTCCTGGCCCGGCTGGACCTGGACTGGCTGGCGGCGGCCTACGCCGGCGACCCGGCCGGCGACGCCGCCAGGCTGCTGCGGCCAGCGGCAGCCCATGTCACCGACGTGGCGCTGCGGTACCGGACGCTGCTGCGCCGCCTGGGCGGCGGCCTCGACGGGCCGGGCGGCTTCGGGGACGCGGACGCCTGGTACTGCATCCTGGAGGGAACCGCCGAGCCGGCCGTGGCCGAGGCGCAGGCCCGGGCCCTGGCGGACATGCTGGCCAGCTACGCCGTCGAGGGCGGCGGCCGGGAGATCCTGCTGGCGGTCGACGAGTTCAGCGCCGTCTCGCGGCGGCTGCCGATCTGGCAGCTCTACGAGCGGGCCCGGTCGCTGGGCCTGGCGGTGCAGGTGTCGGCGCAGTCCTGGCAGGGCCTGGCGGCGACGGAGGATGAGCGGTACCGGGTGGCGGCCGCGGCCGAGGGCGGCATCTGGCTGCTGCGGACCCCGCACCCGGAGCCGGTGACCGGGCTGGCCGGTTCCCGCCGCCGGGTGGACACGTCCCGGCGGGTGCTCGGCGCGCCGCGGTGGGGCCACCGAGGATCGTCGCGGGTCAGGCCCGAGCCGGTGGCCGACCCCGACCGGATCCGGGTGCTCGGGACCGGTCAGGCCGGCTACCTCTACCGCGGCGGGGTCACCTACGTCCAGGTCAAGCGGCTGGTGGCGGGCCCCGCCGCGATCCGGGCCGACGCCGTACCTGACCGGGCTGCGGTCGGCGTCCCGGATGAGGCGGCCGCCGGGGTCCCGGCCGGGACCGCGGCGGGCACCGGCCCGGCGGCCCCCGTCACCCTGGGCGGGGACGCTGCCGCCGGGCGGGC
>DASQSC010000665.1:0-3489 GCA_035642555.1 Streptosporangiaceae bacterium
ACCGGCGGTGCGGGTACTGGTGGTGGAGGACGAGCAGCGGCTCGCCGCGGCCGTCCGCCGGGGACTGCAGGCGGAGGGGTTCGCGGTGGACCTCGCCCACAACGGCCCGGACGGGCTGCACCTGGCCCGGGAGGGCGGGTATGACGCGGTGGTGCTCGACCTGATGCTGCCGGGGCTGTCCGGCTACCGGGTGTGCCAGCAGCTGCGGGCCGAGGAGAACTGGGTGCCCATCCTCATCCTGTCTGCCAAGGACGGCGAGTACGACCTGGCCGACGGGCTGGACCTGGGCGCCGATGACTACCTGACCAAGCCGTTCTCGTACGTGGTGCTGGCCGCCCGGCTGCGGGCACTGCTGCGCCGCGGCGCCGCCCCCCGGCCTGCGGTGCTGCAGGCCGGTGACCTGTCGCTCGATCCAGGGACCAGGCAGGTGCGCCGCGGCGGCACCGAGATCTCGCTCACGCCGAGGGAGTTCGCGCTGCTGGAGTACCTGCTGCGGCGGGCGGGCCAGGTGGTGTCGAAGGCGACGCTGCTGGAGCACGTGTGGGACTCGTTCGACACCACCGAGCTGAACGCCGTCGAGGTGTACGCGGGCTACCTGCGGCGGAAGATCGACGTCCCGTTCGGGCGCGCGGCGCTGCAGACCGTGCGCGGCGCCGGCTACCGGCTGGCCGCCGACGGCGGCTGACCGGGGCCGGGAGCTAGGAGCAGGGAGCTGGGATGGGAGCCGCTGGCCGGTGGTGGTACCGCCGGAGCCTGCGGGCCCGGCTGACCCTGGTGTCGGCCGCTGGGCTGGCACTGGCGCTGGCGGCGGTGGCGCTGCTGCTGCACGCGTCGGTGCAGACGGCGCTGGTGCGCGGGCTCGACAGCACCGCCCGGCAGGGCGCGCGGGGAGTGGCGGCGCTGGCCGCCAAGAACACGCTGCCGCACCCGATCCCGGTTGCCGCGGGCACGCTCACCGTGCAGGTGCTGAACGCCCGGGGCCGGATCGTGGACGTCTCGCCCGGGGGCGACCGGCTGGTGCCGCTGCTACCGCCGGCCCGGGCGGCAGCCGATGCCCGTCACCGCCGGGCGGAACTGCTCGACGGCCGCCCGTTCGGCATTCCGTCGCTGGTGCGCGTGGTCGCCGTGACCACCCGCAATCACCAGACGGTGATCGCGGCGGTCGGGTTCGGCCCGGTCAGCGAGAGCCTGGCGGTGCTGCGGCGGGCGCTGGTGCTCGGCACCCCGCTGCTGCTGCTCCTGCTGTCGGGCGCGAGCTGGCTGGTCGTGGGCTACACGCTGCGGCCGATCGCGGCGCTGCGCCGGGGCGCCCAGCAGGTCACGGCCACCGGCCAGCCGGCGGCGCTGCCGGTGCCGGAAGCGCGGGACGAGGTGCACAGCCTGGCGGTCACCCTGAACGACATGCTGACCCGGCTGGGCGCGGCCCAGCAGCGGCAGCGGGCGCTGGTCTCCGACACCGCGCACGAGCTGCGCAGCCCGATCGCGAGCATCCGCGCCCAGCTTGAGGTCGCGCTCGATCACCCGGCGGGCCAGGACTGGCAGCAGACCGCCAGCGACGTGCTCGCCGACACGCTGCGGCTGGCCCGGCTGGCCGAGGACCTGCTGGTGCTGGCCCGGCTGGACGAGGGCAGCCGGCCGCGCGCGGGGCGGCGGGCTGACCTGGCCGCGCTGGCCCGGGCCGAGGTGGAGCGCACGGCCGGCGGGCGGGTACCGGTGCGGCTGGTCGCGGCCGAGCCGGCCGTGGTGGCGGGCGACCCGGACGGGCTGCGGCGGCTGCTCGCCAACCTGATCGAGAACGCGCTGTGCTACGCGTGCGGCGAGGTCACGGTCGCGGTGACGGCTGCCGATGGGCAGGCGCGGCTGACGGTGACCGATGACGGCCCGGGCATCCCCCCGGCAGATTTCGAACGGGCTTTTGCCAGGTTCGCCCGGCTCGATGACGCACGTAGCCGCGGCCAGGACGAAGGCGGGGCCGGGCTCGGCCTGGCCATCGTCCGCGCGACCGCCCGGGCGCACGGCGGGGACGCCTGGCTGGAAGCCGCCGGCCCGGGCCTGCGGGCGGTGGTGCGGCTGCCCCTGACCCCGGAGACGGCTACCAGCGGCCCCAGGGGAGCAGGGCGGTGACGGCGACCAGGGCGAACAGCAGGCTCAGGTAGGCGATCGACAGGTGGAACAGCCGCATCGGGGCCGGGTTCACGCTCGGGCGCACCAGACCCTCGCAGGCTCCCTCGCTGACCCCGGCGGCCGCTGCTGCCTGGCCGGAGCCTGGCGGCAGCGGCTCGACCGCGGCCGCGCCGGTGGTCAGCCGCGCCACCCGCGACTGGAGCCGGTGCGCCTCGGCCAGGAACCAGCCGCCGAGCCCGGCCGCGCAGGCGGCGTAGATCCAGCCCGCGTACGGGGCCAGCGCCAGCGTGGCGGCCACCATCAGGTAGGAGTAGATGAGGATCTTGCGCGCGACCACCCAGGCCGGTGCCACCACCGGCAGCATCGGCACGGCCGCGGCCGCGTAGTCATCGCGGAACTTCATGGCCAGCGCCCAGAAGTGGGGCGGCGTCCAGAAGAAGATCACCGCGAACAGGATCACCGGCGCCAGCCCCACGCTCCCGGTCACCGCCGACCAGCCCACCAGCACCGGGAAGCAGCCGGCCGCGCCGCCGATGACGATGTTGGACGCGGTCCGGCGCTTGAGCCCCAGCGTGTACACGAACACGTAGAACAGGATGGCCGTGTCGGCCAGCGCCGCGGCCAGCCAGTTGGTGAGCAGCCCCAGCAGCAGCGTGGCCGCGATGCCCAGGCCGATGCCGAAGGCCAGCGCCTCGGCCGGCCGGATGACCGCCAGCGGGGCCGGGCGGGCCAGCGGCCGCCGGGACGTGCGCCGCATGACCGCGTCGATGTCGCGGTCGACATAGCAGTTGATGGTGTTCGCGCTGCCCGCCGCCAGCGCCCCGCCGACCAGCGTGATCAGCAGCAGCCCAGGCCCCGGCAGCCCCCGCGCCGCCAGCAGCATCGTCGGCACCGTCGTCACCAGCAGCAACTCGATGATCCTGGGCTTAGTCAGCGCCAGCAACGACCGGCCGACTACACGCGGGGAGCGGCGGCCCGGGGCGACGGTTCCCGGGGCGGCCCCCGCGCCGATGGCCGGGCGGGCGCCCGGTGGCAGCTGCGTCATGTCACCCCTCGGTACCGCCGGGCTGGCCGCCCGGGCCGGTCTCCGTGGTACTGCCCGTGCCCCCCGCCGTGCCGGGCGCGGCGGCGCGGCCGACGGGGCCCGCAACCGACTGGTACCGGTGGCCGGGCACCATGTGCGGCATGGTGTAGAGGACCCACAGCGTCGCGGCCACGAGGATGAAAAGAATCATCGGGAACGCGAACGTCAGGATGGCCCCGCCGTAACTCCAGTCGCTGCCGCCAGCGGCGATCAGTGCATGCACTCCAGCCTCCTGCTGCGAGTCGCAATACGAATCATGTCCGGCCGGGCCCTGACGGCCA
>DASQSC010000666.1:0-3654 GCA_035642555.1 Streptosporangiaceae bacterium
GGCCGGCCGCAGTTCGTGCCCGCCGCGCCCGGTGCGGCCGGCGTCTGCGAGCCGGCCGGGCTGGCCAGGGCGGTGGCGGCAGCCCGGGCCGCGGGCCGCCGGATCGGTGCGGTGGTGGTGACGCTGCCCGACAACCCCACCGGCCAGCTCGCCCGGGCGGACGCGGTGCAGGGACTGGCCGAGGTCGCCGCCGAGCACGACCTGATCATCATCTCCGACGAGATCTACCGCGACCTGCTGTACCCGGAGAGCCCGCCGTTCGCCAGCCCGGCCGGCTTCGCGCCGGACCGCACCGTGATCACGACCGCGCTCAGCAAGAGCCTGGCCCTGGGCGGCTGGCGGGTGGGAGTCGCGCGGCTGCCGGAGGGACCGCTCGGGCGGGCCCTGACCGAGCGGCTGCTGGGGATCGCGAGCGAGATCTGGTCCGCTACCGCCGCGCCGGTCCAGCACGCCGCCGCGCTGGCCTTCTCCGAGCCGCCCGAGATTTCGGAACGGATTAGTGCCAGCCGGTCCCTGCACGCGGCCGTGGCGAGGGCGGTGGCCCAGCGATTCGCGGCCGCCGGGGTGTCAGCGCCGGCGCCGCAGGCAGCGTTCTACGTGTATCCGGACTTCGGGCCGTGGCGGGAGCACCTGGCGCAGCGGCACGAGGTGGTCACCGGCCCGGCACTGGCGGCGCTACTGCTCGACCGCTACGGCATGGGGGTGCTGCCAGCCAGCGCGTTCGGCGAGGACGAATCCGTGCTGCGGCTGCGGGTCGCGACCGGCCTGCTCTACGGGGAGACCGACGCCGAGCGGGAACGCGCGCTGGCCAGCCCGGACCCGGTCCGCCTGCCGTGGATCGCGGCCGCGCTCGACCGGCTCTCCGAGATCCTCGCCGACCTGGCCGCATAACCGGGCCGGGCCGGCATCCGTTCCTCAGCAGGTCCCGGCCGGGGCCGGTGGGCAGCTGGCCGGCATGTCCTGCGGGCACGCGGACACCCAGCTGACGGGCGACTGTCAGGCGGACAGCGGGGGTTCCGGATGCCGGGTAACGATCCGGCACCCGGGCACAGCGGGCGCCAGCTCAGCGATGTCGTCCGGATCGCCGGTCACGACGATCGCCGCAGCTGCGGGCGCGCACACGGCGACGACGTGGGCATCGGCGATTTTCTCGCTGCCCTGTCCGGCCTGGTGCAGGATCGCCCCGACGAGCTTGGCCAGGCGCTCGTCGGTGGGAATGACCCGGATCCGCTGGCCCCCGTGAGTGCGGGCGAGCGATGCCTCCGCCTGGCTGGTCCTTGCCCTGCCGCGACAGACCTCGGCTAAAGTCACCGCGGCGCAGCGCACCCGCCCGCCGCGCTGAGCAGTGCGTTCCAGCAGGGACAACAGCGCTTTCCCGCGCTTCGTCCCGAGCACATCGAAGGCAGCGGCATCGAGCACGACAAGCGGGGTCATGCAGCGCTGTCTTTCCCGGTCACCTCGCCCGGAAGCGGCTCCCCGCGCTCCAGTGCGTCGAGCAGGGCATCAGCAGCTGCATACTGCTCCGGAGTCGGCGAGCCGAACTTGGCCCTGAGTTCCTCCAGCCATTCGAGCAGCGCCGCGCGATGAGCATCGTCTGCGATAACCTCACGGAGCGCGTCGTTGACCGCTGATGAAAGACTCTGGCTGCCGCGCGCCTGGAGAGCCTCGACGATGTCTTCGTCCAGGCTCAAGGTGATGCGCTTCTTCATACAATTAGCATACCGCCTGGCCCGCTTGGCATACCGGAAGCCCGGCGACCGGATGGCCCTGAGCGCACCGCCGCATGCGGGGCTACCGCAGGCCGTGGCCGGTGATCTGAAGCGGGGCCAGCTCCGGGCGCTTGGGCTGCTTGCCGTCCGCGGTGGAGACACCGCGCAGCTGGCGGCCCACCCAGGGGGCCGCGTGCTCCCGGGCCCACCGCAGGTCCGTGTTGCGGGCCGCCAGCCAGGCCCGGGTGCCCGACAGCACCACCCCGTCGTCGGGCCAGGGCTCCCGCCAGTCCTCGGCCACCGGCACGCCGAGCACCTCGGCCGCGCGCAGCGCTACCCGCCGGTGCGCATCCGGGGTCAGGTGCAGCCGGTCCGCGCTCCAGGCCCGCTTGTCGCGCAGCACGCGCATCGACCACAGGTCCACGGTGTGGCAGTGGTGACGGTCGGCGATCGCCCGCAGGTGCATGTTGTAGATGGAGATCTTGCCCCTGATCAGCCGCAGCACCGGGAACGGGAACCTGGGGTCGAACCCGGTGAACATGAGTACCCGGCAGCCGGCCATCAGCAGGGTCCGGACCGCCTCGTCGAACGCCCGCCCGAGTTCATCCGGGTCGGTCCGGAGATGGAGCATGTCGTTGCCGCCGGCGGCGATGCTCACCAGGTCCGGTGACATCGCGATGGCCTCCGGCAACTGCTCCTCGACCACGTGCCGCAGCAGCTTCCCGCGCACCGCCAGGTTGGCGTACCGCAGCCCTGGCTGGTCCGCCGCCAGGTGCTCGGCAAACCGGTCCGCCCAGCCGCGGAACCCCTGCTGGTCGTCCCGCGCGTCGTCGAGCCCTTCCGTGAAGCTGTCACCGAGCGCGACAAAGGACGTGATCTGGCTGGTCACGACCCGCCTCCATCCCCCGTTGTTAGCCTGCTGGCCCCGATCCCTGCGAGTGCTTGTTCCCTGCGGTTAATCAGGCTACGCAGCGTGCCGGGCACAGGGTACGACCACATAGGTATCAATCCTGTGTTTCCATAACGAACCGGTCACCCGAGGCCGCCGGCCGACCGCTCGGGCAGACTTGAGCCCATGCGCAGGATGCGTGCCGCCGTGCTCACACTGTCGCTGGCCGTGGCCGGCTGTGCGCTGTCGGCCTGCGCGGGCTCCGGCACCGGCATTCCGGCCGCCCCGGCTTCCTCCGCCCCGGACGGGCGGTCGGATGGGGGCAGCACGGCCACCGCGGCGGCTCCCGTTCCGCTGCCAGCGCCCGGTCCGGCGGACTGGCCGCAGTATCACCGGGACGCCAGCCGGTCCGGCGCCGCCCCCGCCCGGCCAGCCGCCGGCCTCCTGTCGGTCGCCTGGACCCGGCGGCTCGACGGAGCCGTGTACGGCCAGCCGCTGGTGATCGGCGGCCTGGTCATCGCGGCTACCGAGGGTGACTCGGTGTACGGGCTCGACCGGGCGACCGGCCAGATCCGGTGGCACGCGCGGCTCGGCACCCCGGTGCCGCTGGCCAGCCTCCCGTGCGGCAACATCGGCCCGCTCGGGATCACCGGCACGCCCGTGTACGACCCGGCCACCCGCCTGGTCTACGCAGTGGCGGAGACCACCGGGTTCCGGCACGTGCTGGCCGGGATCGCGGCCGGCAGCGGCCAGGTGCGGTTCCGGCGGCTCATCCCCGCGCCGGACGGCCACCCGCGGTTTGACCAGCAGCGCGCGGCGCTGGCGCTGGGCCGGGGCCGGGTGTACGCGGCGTTCGGCGGGCTGTTCGGCGACTGCGGGCCGTACCGGGGCTCCGTCGTGGGCGTCCCGGCCTCCGGCCGCGGGCCGCTGGTGTCGTACGTCGTGCCCACCGCCCGGGAGGGGGGCATCTGGGGCACGGCCGGGCCGGTCGCCGGGCCCCGCGGGCTGCTGTACGTGGGGGTGGGCAACGGGGCCGCCACCGGGGGCCGGTTCGAC
>DASQSC010000667.1:0-11389 GCA_035642555.1 Streptosporangiaceae bacterium
GCGGGGTTCGCCACCGCCGAGGAGTCCAATCGGCGCTTCCGCCAGCTCATCGAGGCGGGCACCACCGGCCTGTCGGTGGCGTTCGACCTGCCGACCCAGATGGGCTACGACTCGGACGCGCCGGTCGCGCGCGGCGAGGTCGGCAAGGTCGGGGTGGCCATCGACTCCATCGAGGACATGCGGCTGCTGCTGCACGGAATCCCGCTCGGCGAGGTCACCACCTCGATGACCATCAACGCGCCCGCGGCCGTGCTGCTGCTGCTCTACCAGCTTGCCGGCCAGGAGCAGGGCGTGCCAGCGGGCGCGCTCGGCGGCACCATCCAGAACGACATCCTCAAGGAGTACATCGCCCGCGGCACCTACATCTACCCGCCGCAGCCGTCGCTGCGGCTGGTCGCCGACACGTTCGCCTACTGCCGCGAGCACATCCCGCGCTGGAACACGATCTCGATCTCCGGCTATCACATGGCCGAGGCGGGCGCCACGCCGGTCCAGGAGATCGCGTTCACCCTGGCCAACGCCAAGGAGTACGTCCGCGCCGCGCTGTCGTCCGGCCTGCGGGTAGACGAGTTCGGTCCGCGGCTATCGTTCTTCTTCGTCGCCAGGACCACGCTGCTGGAGGAGGTCGCGAAGTTCCGCGCCGCCCGCCGCCTGTGGGCGCGCATCATGCGGGAGGAATTCGGCGCGCGCGATCCCCGCTCGCAGATGCTGCGGTTCCACACCCAGACCGCGGGCGTGCAGCTCACGGCCCAGCAGCCGGAGGTCAACCTGGCCCGGGTCACGGTGCAGGCGCTGGCCGCGGTGCTTGGCGGCACGCAGTCGCTGCATACGAACGCGTTCGACGAGGCGATCGCGCTGCCCAGCGAGAAGGCTGCCCGGCTGGCGGTCCGCACCCAGCAGGTGCTGGCGCACGAGACCGATCTGTGCGCCACCGTGGATCCGTTCGCCGGGTCGTACGCGGTGGAATCGCTGACCGGCGAGGTGGAGGCCGCGGCGGCAGCGCTGATCGGGCAGGTGGAGGAGATGGGCGGCGCCGTGGCCGCGATCGAGCGGGGCTTCCAGAAGAACGAGATCGAACGGTCGGCCTACCGGGTGGCGCGCCAGATCGACGATGGCGAGCGCGTGGTGGTGGGGGTCAACAAGTTCACCGCCGACGGCGACGAGAGGTACCAGCCGCCCCGGGCCGATCCGGCGATCGAGGCCGGCCAGGCGGAACGGCTGGCCCGGCTGCGGGCCGGCCGGGACCAGGCGGAGTTCCGGCGCCGCATCGACGAGCTGAAGAAGGCGGCCGCCGGCACCGATAATGTCCTGGTGCCGCTCGCGGCCGCGCTCCGCGCGCAGGCGACGGTGGGGGAAACCTGTGACGCGCTGCGGGACGTGTGGGGGGTCTACCGGCCCCCGGATGTGTCCTAGGAACTGCCGGGCGGGTCCTGCGCTACGCGCGGCAGGCCGGAGATATACGCCGTGCGCCCTAGAGCCGGCGACAATCGCACAACTCAAGCGGATCATCAGCGCACGCGATACCATACTTTCCTGCGCAGGCACGCATCCGGGAGCCGGAAAGCCGCGCTCCCGGGTGGCGCTGGCCTGGCGCACTTGAACTAGCGCAACGAGAAACTCGCCGGGTAGATGCCGTGACTGCCCGTCAGGCCTGACCCTCTGACGGGTGTCCGGGCAGGGTCGAGGAGGGGAGTTTACGCACCACCAGAGTTCCCCTGCCCTGGTTGCAGTTGCCCTGATATAGCGCTCAAGGGTGGTACGGCACACCCTCATCTCGCCGGCGCCCGGATTGGGGCGGGCACGGCGGCGGCCCGGGCGGGCCGGTGCGCTCAGCTATGGGGGACCGCCGGCATGCAGGACGGGCCTGCACGCGGACTGGACTGAGTTCGAGGAGTAGATGGACAGCCTGCTCGGCACCGTGATTCCCGGGGAGGTGCGGCGTGCCCCGCACTGACCTGGCGATAGGACTGGATTCCTTCCTGGTCGGCCACCAGGCCGAGCTGATCGGCTTCCGCCGGGATATGCACGCTCATCCGGAGGTCGGGTACCACGAGCACCGGGCCACCCGGCGGCTGGCGCTCCGGCTGTCGGCCGCGGGCCTGCGGCCGGTGATCCTCCCCAAGGGCACCGGGATGCTGGTGGACGTCGGCGACGGGCCGCCGGACGGCCCGGTCGTGGCGCTGCGCGCCGACCTCGACGCGCTGCCGATCGCCGACGAGAAGGACGTGCCCTACCGGTCCACGGTCGCCAGCGCCTGCCACGCCTGCGGTCACGACGTCCACACGACGATCCTGCTGGGAGCGGGCCTGTTCCTGGCGGGCCGGGCGGCCGCCGGGCAGCTGCCCGGCCGGGTCCGGCTGATCTTCCAGCCGGCCGAGGAAGTGCCGGGCGGGGCGCTGGACGTGCTGGCCGCCGGCGGCATCGCCGGGGTTGACCGGATCTTCGCGCTGCACTGCGACCCCCGGCTGGAGGTCGGCAAGGTGGGGACCAGGACCGGTGCGATCACCGCCGCCTGCGACCGGATCAAGGTCCGGGTCACCGGCCCCGGCGGGCACACCGCCCGGCCGCACCTGACCGCCGACCTGGTCTACGCCCTGGGCAAGATCGTGACCGAGCTGCCGGCGGCGCTGTCGCGCCGGGTGGACCCGCGCTCCAGCCTCAGCCTGGTGTGGGGGCGGGTGAGCGCCGGGTCGGCGCCGAACGCCATCCCGGACGACGGGGTGGCCGAGGGCACCGTGCGCTGCCTCGACGACGAGGCCTGGCACCAGGCGCCGGACCTGCTCAAGGCGCTGATCGAGCCGGTGGCGAGCTCCTACGGAGTGATCGCCGACCTCACCTACGAGCGCACCGTGCCGCCGACGGTCAACGAGGCCGCGAGCACCGGGCTGCTGGCGACGGCCGCCGCCGAGGTGCTGGGCGGGGACGCCGTGGTCAGCACCCCGCAGAGCCTGGGCGGTGAGGATTTCGCCTGGTACCTGGAGTCGATCCCGGGCACGCTCGCCCGGCTGGGCACCCGGCCCGCGGGCTCGGCCCAGGAGTTCGACATCCACCAGCCCACGTTCGACGTGGACGAGCGCGCGATCGGGGTCGGGGTCCGGCTGCTGGCCGGGGCCGCCCTCACCGCGCTCGCGGATGGCGCCTCCCCGGCGGACCGGGGCCTCAACGGCAAGCTCCTGGCCCAGCCCTCCCCGGGGACCGCGCTCACCGCGAACGGCGCGGGCACCGCTCCCGCCTGACCGGCACGGGCACCGCGCCCGCGAACGGCGCGGGCACCGCGCCCGCCTGGCCGGCGCGGGCACCGATTGCGGCCTTAGCTCCGATTTCCGGCCGTACAGTGGGGGCCATGAGCCAAGGCACTCTCACCGGCACGGGCGAGCGGCAGGTGTTCCGCGCCACCGGGCCGCAGGTGGTGTGGTGGCTGTGGGCGGCCTTCGCCGCCGCCAACCTGATCGACCTCGCCGTGCAGGGCCGCGACCACTTCGCGGCCGAGGTCGCAGCCTTCATCCTGCTGGTGACCGGGGTGGCCTACGCGTGCGCGTGGCGGCCCCGGGTGGTCGCCGACGACTCCGGGATCACCCTCGAGAACCCGCTGCGCGACCAGCACGTGCCGTGGGGCGCCGTCGGCCAGGTCCGGCTCGGGAGGTCACTGGAGATCCACTGCTCGCCGGCCGCGGGCGCCGGGGCGGGCAGCGCGGACGGCCGGGGCGGGAAGGGCCGGGTGCTCTACGCCTGGGCCATCCAGTCCACCCGGCGGGTGCGGACCAATGCCGATCGCCGGGCCCGGCGGGCCGACCGGGACATGGCCTCCCGGTCCGCCTCCTACGCCAAGCTGCCGCCCGAGGCCAGGGAGATGAAGGGCAAGACCGCGGCCGAGCTCATGACCCGGCAGCTCGCCGCCCGGGCGGAGGACCGCCGGGCCCGCGCCGGCGCCGGGCAGCCGGCCGGAGCGCAGCCCTGGGGCCGGTGGGCCTGGTGGTCCATCGCCGCCATGCTGGCGCCCGCCGTCCTGCTGGTCATCGTCGTGCTCGCGTGACAGCCGGTCAGGTTGCCGTCTTGTTCGCGTCATGCGCGGCCAGGCCCGCGCGGCGGGAGATACTGGCCGGGTGAACGTTGCCGACAAGCTGCAGATCAAGCCCGGCCAGCGGGTCGCGGTGATCGCGGAGCCGGCAGGTTCCCCGGTCGCGCTGCCTGCCGGCTGCGAGCTGGTGGCCGACCCCGCGGAGGCGGACGCCGTCATCGCCTTCGTCGAGCGCAGCACCGAGGCGGCCGCGGCAGCCGGCCCCGCCCTCGCTGCCGGGCGGCAGGACCGGCTGGCCTGGGTGGCCTACCCGAAGGCGGGCCAGCGCGGCACCGACCTCAACCGCGATACCCTCGCCGCCGCCCTGTCCGGCCACGGCGTTCGGCCGGTCCGCCAGGTCGCGATCGACGACGTCTGGTCGGCGCTGCGGTTCCGCCCCGCCTGAGCGGTCAGGCGCACGGGCGGGCGCGGACGGCAGCCACGTAGTCGGCTGGCGCGCCTGCCTTCTCCGCCGCGTCGCCCAGGATGCCGAGGTAACGGCGGGACGGGAGCCCGCCCTCGTAGGCGTTGAGCACGTACAGCCAGGCGGCCACGTCCCCGTCGAGGGTCTGCACCCGGACCCGGATCCGCCGGTAGTAGCCGAGGGTGGCCCCGTCCCAGCGGTCCAGCGCCTGCTGGTCGATGTCGGGGACCTCGTACAGCACCACGAATACGCGGTCGGCCGAGTCCTCGACGACCGTGGCCAGGGCACCCTCCCAGCCGATGTCCTCGCCGCCGAACGTCAGCCGCCAGCCTTCCAGCCAGCCGGTGCCTCGCTGCGGGGAATGGGGGCAGCGCTCGGCCATCTGGGCCGGGTCCATGTTGCTGCCATAAGCGGCATAAAGCTCCACAGCGGATAAGCGTACGAGCCCGCCGCCCCCCGGGGCGGGTGGTCCGGCGCGGCAGGCGGTGCCGGCCGGGAATGGGCCACCGGGCCGGCCGGCCCGGCGGATGCGACAGAATCGGGGAACGTGAGCCAGCCGCAACCGCACATCGCCATCCTCGGCGGCGGGCCCGGAGGCTACGAGGCGGCGCTCGTCGCAGCCCAGCTCGGCGCCCGGGTCACGGTCGTGGACTCCGACGGCCTGGGCGGCGCCTGCGTGCTGACCGACTGCGTCCCGTCCAAGACCCTGATCGCAACCGCCGAGACCATGTCCGCCCTGCGCGGGTCGGCCGGCCTCGGCATCCGGGCCGGCAGCGGCTGGGGCGAGAACGGCGCGGGCGAGGGGGGCGCGGGAAGCGCGGGCGGGGGAGGCGCGGGAGGCGCGGGCGAGGGAGGCGCGGAAGGCGCGGAAGGCGCGGGAGGCGCGGACGAGGGAGGCGCGGGCCTGGCCGGGGTGGACGCCCCCCGCCTCCATGCCCGGGTCAAGTCGCTGGCGCGAGCCCAGTCCGCGGACGTGGCGGCGCGGCTGGCGGCCGAGGGCGTGGAGGTCATCACCGGCTCCGGGCTGCTGACCGGCCCGCATGTGATCGCCGTGGCCGGCCGTGAGGTCAGCGCGGACGTGGTGCTCATCGCCACCGGCGGGATGCCCAGGGCGCTGCCGGGGGCGGAGCCGGACGGCGAGCGCATCCTGAACTGGCGGCAGCTCTACGACCTGCCGGAACTGCCGCCGGAGCTGATCGTCGTCGGGTCCGGCGTGACCGGCGCCGAGTTCGCCAGCGCGTACCAGGCACTCGGCTGCCAGGTGACCCTGGTGTCATCGCGGGAGCGGGTGCTGCCCCACGAGGACCCGGACGCGGCGGTGGTGGTGGAAGACGTGTTCCGGCGGCGCGGCATGACCGTGCTCAGCCGGTCCCGCGCCGCCGCGGTCCGGCGCGAGGACGACCGGGTGGTGGTCACGCTGACCGACGGCCGTGCCGTCACCGGATCCCACTGCCTGCTCACGGTCGGGGTGGTGCCGGCCACCGCCGGGCTGGCGCTGAAGGAAGCCGGCATCGCGACCGACGACCACGGGTTTGTCACCGTGGACCGGGTGTCGCGGACGTCCGCGCCCGGCGCGTACGCGGCGGGCGACTGCACCGGCGTGATGATGCTCGCGTCCGTGGCGGCCATGCAGGGCCGGATCGCCATGTGGCACGCGCTGGGGGAGGCGGTGCAGCCGCTGCGGCTGGACCGGGTGGCGGCGACGATTTTCACCGACCCTGAGATCGCCACCGTCGGGGTGTCGCAGCGGCAGGTCGAGTCGGGTGAAGTGGAAGCGGCGGTGGTGAAGCTGCCGCTGGCCACCAACCCGCGGGCGAAGATGCAGGGCTTCCGGGACGGGTTCGTGAAGCTGTTCGCGCGCCGGGGCACCGGCATGGTGCTGGGCGGCGTGGTGGCCGCGCCGCGGGCGAGCGAGCTGATCCTGGCCGTGTCGCTGGCGGTGGAGCAGTTCGCGACCGTCGACCAGATGGCGCAGACGTTCGCGGTCTATCCGTCGCTGTCGGGCAGCGTGACCGAGGCGGCCCGCAAGCTCATGCGCCCGGCCGGCTGACCCGGCGCCCCCGGCGGGCTGGGCCTGGCCCGGCCCGCACTGCGGCTCCCCGGCCCGGTCAGTGCGCGGGACGGCCCAGGTCGGGATCCTTGGGAACGGGCAGGCCGTGCTGGCGGAGGCGGGCGGCCCGCAGGTCGTCCGCGTACACGGCGACCGTGGGCACGCTGGCGACCAGGATCAGCACGACCATGACGATGCTCACCCAGTAAGGCGCGGGCAGGAACAGGGCCAGCAGCACCACCACGACCACGCACAGCGGGATGATCTGCACCAGGTGCCTGACCACCGTCCGCAACCGCCAGCCCGGGTCGGTGAGCTGATGCCGCACCCAGTGGATGTTCTGGTCCGGGAGCCGGAAGCCGAGGGCGAACCGGAGCCACCCGAACGGCCCCGGATCCCCTGGCAGCCTGGTCATGACGGCATGCTCACCCTGGTCACGCCCTAGTCCCGGATCTCGCAGATCACGGTGCCGGCCGACACCGCCTCGCCGACCGTGACCGCCAGGCCGGCCACGGTCCCGTCCTTGTGCGCGGTGAGCGGCTGCTCCATCTTCATGGCTTCCAGCACCACGATCGTGTCGCCAGCCGACACCCGCTGGCCCTCCTCGGTGAGGATCTTGACGATCGTGCCCTGCATGGGGCTGGTCAGCGTGTCCCCGCCAGACGAGGCCTGGGTGCGCGGTGCCCGCCGCGGCCGTCCGGCGCGATCCGGCCCGGCCGGCCCCGCCCCGGGTGCCGTCGCCCCGAGCCCCGCGGGCAGCACCACCTCCAGCCGCTTGCCGCCGACTTCGACCGTGATCCGCTCCCGCGGCACACGGTCCTCCTGCCCGGCAATCTCCCCGCTGAACGGGGGCACGCCCGCGAACTCGGTCTCGATCCAGCGGGTGTGGACGGCGAACGGCTCGGCCGTGAATGCCGCGTCGGTCACGATCGCGCGATGGAACTCCAGCAGCGTCGGCAGTCCCGAGATCTCGAACTCAGCGAGGGCGCGGCGGGCCCTGGCCAGCGCCTCGGCGCGGGATGCCCCGGTGATGATCAGCTTGCCGATCAGTGAGTCGAACAGCTGCGGCACGGTCATCCCGGCGGCGTACCCCGCGTCGAGCCGGACGCCGGGCCCGGACGGCGGCCGCCAGCCGGTGATCGTGCCGGGCGTCGGCAGGAACCCGCGGCCGGCGTCTTCGGCGTTGACCCGGAACTCGATCGAATGGCCCCGCAGCGCGGGGTCGCCGTAGCCGAGTTCCTGCCCGTCGGCGATCCGGAACATCTCCCGCACCAGGTCGATGCCGCTGACCTCTTCCGACACCGGGTGCTCCACCTGCAGCCGGGTGTTGACCTCCAGGAACGACACGGTGCCGTCCTGCCCGATCAGGAACTCACAGGTGCCAGCGCCCTGGTACCCGGCCGCGGTCAGGATCGCCTTGGACGACCCGGCCAGGACCCGGGCCTGCTCCCCGGTCAGGAACGGCGCGGGCGCCTCTTCCACCAGCTTCTGGTGCCGCCGCTGCAGCGAGCAGTCGCGGGTGGAGATGACCGCCACGTGCCCGCGGGAGTCGGCCAGGCACTGGGTCTCCACGTGCCGGGGGCGCTCGAGGTAGCGCTCCGCGAAGCACTCGCCCCGCCCGAACGCGGCGACCGCCTCCCTGACCGCTGACTCGTAGGCCTCAATGATCTCAGCCTGCGACCGGACTATCTTGAGCCCGCGCCCGCCGCCGCCGTACGCGGCCTTGATCGCGATCGGGAACCCGTACCGGGCGGCGAACGCGCCGACCTCGTCCGGGCCGCTGACCGGCCCGTCCGTGCCCGGCGCCAGCGGCGCCCCGGCCTCGCTGGCGATCTGCCGCGCCGTCACCTTGTCCCCGAGCTTGTCGATGGCCGATGCCGGGGGCCCGATCCAGGTGAGCCCGGCGTCGATCACCGCGCGGGCGAAAGCGGCGTTCTCGGCCAGGAACCCGTACCCCGGGTGGACCGCGTCCGCGCCCGAGTCGGCCGCCGCCTTGATCAGCTTCTCGATGCTCAGGTAGCTGTCGGCAGCGGTCTGGCCGCCCAGCGCGTACGCCTCGTCGGCCAGGCCGGCGTGGAGAGCGTCGAGGTCGGGCTCGGCGTACACGGCGACGCTGAGCAGCCCCGCGTCCCGGCATGCCCGCACGATGCGGACGGCGATCTCGCCCCGGTTCGCGATGAGAACCTTGCGCACGACAACCTCACTCTCGGCTGCCGCGAGTCTAGGTTGGGCGCGCGGCCCCGTGCCTGCCGGGGTCAGCAGGCGGGTCGATGCTCCCGGGGCCCTGGGCGCGCCGCCCGGCTCAGCGGGCGGTGAGCTCGGCGATCAGTTCCTGCTCCCGCGACTGGCTCAGCCCGGACTTCCGCTCCCGGTCCAGCCCCTGCTCACGCTCCCACCGCAGCAGGTCCGTCAGCAACTGCCCGGGCGGCCGCTGGGTAAGCCCGGCCCTCGCGGCGGCGTTGCCGGAGCGGGTGGCGAACCCCTCCATCCCCGGGCTGGCGATCCACATCGGCAGCGACCGCGGCCCCATGAACTCCTCCACCCCATGGCTGAGCAGCCAGTCCGGGTCCGCGGTCACCAGCTCGCCGGTGTGTCCGCCGGCCTCCCGCGACAGCCCGATCCAGTCCGCCAGCGGCATCGTGGGGCCGACCGTGTCATAGGTGCCGGTCACCCCCTGCTCCGCGCAGGTGACCAGCCAGGCGGCGAGGTCGCGCGCGTCGATGACCTGCGCGCCGGCATCGGGCGGGCCGGGCACCAGCATCGGGAGCCGGGGCGCCCGCGCGGACCGCGCGACCCAGTACCCGGTGCGCCCGCCGGCGTCCCCGGGCCCGCCGATCAGCCCGGCCCTGGCCACCAGCAGCCGGTCCCCGGCCGCTTCCCGGCAGGCCAGCTCGCAGGCCGATTTGGCCTCGCCGAACTCCTCGATGCCCGCCTCATCGCCCCGGGCGGGCGGCAGCACCGGAGTGGACTCGTCCGCGCCCGGCTTGTCTGCCGAGGCATAGACGCTGCCAGAGGACACGTAGGTCCAATGCCGGGCGGCGGGCGCGAGCGCTGCCAGCGCCCCCCGCACCAGCCCGGGCTGCCACGAGACCTCGACCACGGCGTCCCAGCTGTCGTCCGTGACCTCGTCGTAGGCGCCGGGCTGCGACCGGTCGGCCGCGCACAGCCGCGCCCCGGGCGCGACCGGGCCGCTCTGGCCCCGTGCCAGGCAGGTCACCGAGTGGCCGCCGGCGACGGCCTGCTGCGCGATTTCCCGGCCGAGCCAGGCGGTTCCCCCCAGGACGAGCATCCGCATGCCCGCAGTCAAGCAGGGGCCGGCCCGCGGCCGGCAGGCTTTTCGTCCAGAGCAGAAGATCGCCCGCCTCCGCCGCCGTGCCTGCTCATGATCGTGGGGGATCGGTCGGCCGGCGACCCGCCCGACCTATCACGATCATGGAAGTTCAGTGCCGGCCTCGGGATCGACCTCGACCCGGACGCCGGCCGGTGCCGCGGTCCGGCTGGCCACATCGGCGCTGCGGCCGGTCATCATCACCGCCGCGCCGGACCGCACCCGCCAGCCCTGCCCGGCCAGGAACCGGTCCACCGCGCTCCGGTCAGGGTCCCCCACCGGGTAGGGAACGGCGATCATCGCGGGCAGCCCGCGAGCCTGGTACCACTGCCCGACCGCGCTGACCGCCCCGGCGAGCGGCAGGCCGGCGTCCCCGACCGCGAGCGCGCTGTTCGCCCGCCCGGTGAAGCCCGCCGCGGCCCGCAGCAGCCACCCGCCGAGCCTGGCTTCCTCCGGCGCCCGCCAGCCAAGCGCGGCCACGGCCTCAAGTTCCTCGACCGACACCGGCATGCCGATAGGCTCCCACGGGCGCCCTTGCCAGCGCCCCGCACCCGGGGGTGGGTTAGCTGGCCGCGCTCTCGTGGCGGAGGAGCCACTGCTTCTTGTCGAGCCCGTACAGGTAGCCGCCGAGGCTGCCGTCGGTCCGGACTACCCGGTGGCACGGCACCACCGGCGCGACCAGGTTCGACGCGCAGGCGCCGCCAGCGGCCCGGATCGCCCGCGGGCTGCCTGCCCGCCGGGCCAGCTCGGCGTAGCTGACCGGGCTGCCGGGACGGACCCGGCGCAGCTCGGCCCACAGCCGCTCGCGGGCCGGGCCCGACCGCTGGTCCACCGGCAGCAGGTCCAGCGCTGACAGGTCACCGTCGAAGTAGTCGCGGGCCGGCTTGACCGCCCACGGCAGCTCGCCCGGGGCCAGCGGCAGCGCCCGCAGCCCCGGCCGCAGCCGCGCGTGCAGCCAGCCGGGATCGGCCGTGAACCCGCCGCCCACCAGCGCGTCGCCACGGGCGAGCAGGCTCAGCGGGCCGATCGGGGTGCTGATGGTGGTGGCCAGGATGATGTCGGATGACATGTTCACTCCGCTGGGGAATTGGCGGGCCGGGATGGGCGGGCGCGTCAGGGGACAGGGATGAGATCGCCGGAACGGTTGCCGTCCTCGCGGCTGCCCGGCTGCTCAGGCGGGGCTGGCAGGCCTGGTCCGGCTGCCCACAGGTGGACCGTGGCGTAGGCCCGCCACGGGTGCCAGCGCTGCTCGCGGCCGGGCTCACAGCCGAGCCGGGCCATCGCCCGCTGCACTCCCAGGTCGCCGGCGGGGAAGGCGTCCGGGTCGGCCACCGCCCGCATCATCACGTAGCTGATGGTCCAGGGGCCGATGCCGGGCAACTCCGCCAGCCGGGCGGCGGTTTCCTCCGGGTCCGCCCCCGGCCCGAGCGCGAGCCGGTCCGAGGCGGCCGCGGCGGCGAGCCCCCGCAGCGTGCGCTGGCGGCCGGTGGTCAGGCCCAGGCCTGCCAGGTCTGCCTCGGCGAGGTCTTC
>DASQSC010000668.1:0-7088 GCA_035642555.1 Streptosporangiaceae bacterium
GCTGGCCGCCACCGGCGCCGTCGCCCCCGCCGACGCCGGCCTGGCCTCGGGGATCTCCAACACCTCCGTAATGCTCGGCGGCGCGCTCGGCCTGGCCGTGCTGGCCGGCGTCGCCGCCACCCGCACCCGGCACCTGGCCGCGGTCGGCCACTCCCAACTGGCCGCCCTCACCGGCGGCTACCACCTCGCCTACCTGGTCGCCGCCGCCTGCACCGCCGCCGCCGCCCTGATTGCGGCCGCCTGCCTCCGCACGGCAAAGTCACCATCGGCAAGCCCCGCGCCTGCCGCGCAGCCAGCGCCCAGCACCGCTGCAGCCAGTAGTTGAGCGGAGCTAGCTACCCATGGCAGTTGTGATCAGTGACCTGTCGGTTTCGCTCGACGGGTACGTCACGGGACCGAACGACAGCCGCGAGAACCTTGGGAGATGTGATGGGCAGCGTGATGATGCACGCTGCCGTGTCGGTGGACGGGTTCATCGCCGACGACAACGACCAGGTCGGCCCGTTGTTCGACTACTACGGCAACGGTCACGTCGCGCCCGCGCGGCCGGCTCAGGCGACGCGGCCCGTCATGCCGTCGGGCATGGAATCGGCCAGGTAGGCCGCCAGGTCGGGCTTGTCCGGCAGCAGCATGTGGCGGACCCACGCATCGCGCTCGTGGGCGATCGGCGGCAGTTCCCACACGCAGCCGATCCAGGGCCGGTCGACCATGATGAAGTGCGTGGGGTCGTCGTCGGGGCAGCCGACCGCCGGCTGGGCCGCGGCCGCGGCACGGTAGTGCAGCACGTTGTCCCAGGCCCAGCTGTAAGCGTTCAGGTATGCCGCGTTGTCGCCGCCGCGGTGCACCACCACGAACGTGGCCGGCGGCGTGCCGTCCGGCTCCGGCAGGAGCGCGGGCAGCATCGCGAACGCGGCCCGCTCGACCTCAGGCTCGGCGCCGTCCGGGCCAGGCGTCACGTGGTAGCGCTTGATCATGCGCCCGGCCACCTCGACCGGAGGCCTGGACCGCAGGTACTTCTCCGCAAAGGTCATGCCTGGCACGTTATGAGACGTCGCACCAGGACCCTGCCGTCCGGGCATGCCAGTCCCGGTCATCCACCCGGCCGCAGCGCCTGCCCGTGACGGCTAGGGCTTGCGGCCGAGGGCGGCGTAGGCGGGGATCCGCTGGGACGGATCGGCGGGGGCACGCCAGCGCGGCAGCGGCACCAGGCCGGGGGCGACGAGTTCCAGGCCGTCGAAGAAGCCGGTGAACTCCGCGCGGGTGCGGGGCGTGAACTGGTTCGGCCCGAGCCTGGCGTTGTACCGCTCGGCGCCGACGGTCATCTGCTCGGCATCGATGTCCCTGGTGGTGTCGGACATGGCCAGGTAGCTGCCGGGCGGCACGGCGGCCATCAGCCGGGAGACGATCTCGTGCGGGCCGTCGGCATCGGGCACGTACTGCATGATGCACAGCAGCATGACCGCGACGGGCTTGCCGAAGTCGAGCGTCTGCGCGGCCTCGCGCAGGATGGTGCCGGGATCTCTGGCATCCGCCTGCAGATACGCGGTGACGCCCGCGGGCGCGCTGGTGAGCAGCGCCCGCGCGTGGGCGACCACGATCGGGTCGTTGTCCACGTAGACGACCCGGGATTCCGGCGCGATCTCCTGGGCGATCTGGTGGGTGTTCGCAGCGGTCGGCAATCCCGTGCCGATGTCGAGGAATTGCCGGATCCCCGCTTCGCCGGCCAGGAACTGCACCAATCGCCGCAGGAACGCCCGGTTGGCGCGCACGGTGCAGCACAGCCGGGCTGATCGCGTCACGCCTCCCGCTACCGGTGACAAGCCCAGTGTTCCCCCGCTTGCCCCGCCGCGCTACTCCTTCAGGGCGCCGTCGCCGGTCCGCATGATGTGCTTCTGGAAGACGAAGAAGACCACGGCCACCGGGATCGTCATCGCCACCGCCGCCGCCAGCTTGAGCGGGTACTGGGTGGCGACCCCGAGCTGGCCGCTGACCAGCCTGCCGACCCCGGTGGTGAGGGTGTCAAGGGACGGGCTCTGGTGGGCGATGAGGATGTCGGAGAAATTGTTCCACGAGCCCTGGAACGACAAGATGGTCAGCGCGATCAGCGCCGGGCGGGCCATCGGCAGCACCACCGACCAGAACGTGCGGAAGGTCCCGGCCCCGTCGATGTGCGCCGCCTCCTCGATGCTGGCGGGGATCGACTCGAAGAACTGCTTCATGATGAACACGCCGGTGGCGTCGGTCAGCAGCGGGACGATCAGGCCCGGGTAGGTGTCATAGATGCCGAGCTGCCTGATCACGAGGAACTTGGGGATCAGCAGCACCACCCCCGGCACCGCGATGACCGCGATCACCGCGGTGAACACCGCGCCCCGGCCGCGAAAGCGCAGCCGTGCCAGCGCGTAGCCCGCCATCGAGTCCGACAGCAGCCGCCCCACCGTCACCAGCACCGCGACCAGCACCGAGTTGGCGAACCAGCGGCCGAAGTCCTGCTGGCCGAGCTGGATGAAGGCGGTGGTCACCCAGTCATGGGGGAGGGGATTGGTGGGATGCCCTGCCGCGTCCGCCTCGGTCTTGAACGCCGTCCCCACTTCCAGCAGGAACGGGTAGACGTAGCCGAACGCCAGCACCGCGAGGGCCAGGTAGAGCCCGGAGCGGAGCCAGCGCCGTCCCGCGCGCCGGCTGCTGCGGCGCACGATGCCGGCGCCCGAGGCGATCACAGCCGCCGCCCGGGAATCGTGGCCGCGATGCCGCGCTCGCGCAGCAGCAGCCGCTGCCCCACCGTCAGCACGATGATGATCGCGAACAGGATGAACGCGATGGCTGCCCCCTGGCCCCACTGCTGGTTGCCGAACGACACCTGGTAGGCCAGGAACGCCGGGGTCAGCGTGGTCCCGGCCGGGTTTCCCTGGGTGATCAGGAAGACCTGGTCGAACACCTGCCAGGTGCCGATCAGCCCGAGGGTGAGGACCAGGAACAGGGCCGGCCGGATGAGCGGCAGCGTGATGCGGCGGAACCGGGTCCAGCTGCCCGCCCCGTCCATGATCGCCGCTTCCTCGATGTCGCCGGAGATGTTGTACAGGGCCGGCAGGAACAGCAGCATGAACGTTCCCGAGGTGCTCCAGACCGCCAGGATGATCAGCGTCATCATGGCGAGGCTGGGGCCTGCCAGCCAGTCCCACCAGGGCACGCCGAGCAGGCCGTGCTGCGCGAGCAGGCCCGGCGGCCGGGTCACCCCGGCGCCGGACAGGATCGTGTGCAGCAGCCCGCGCGGGTCGGTGAACCAGGCCGGGCCGTGCACGCCGAGATAGGAGAGCGCCCCGTTCACCACCCCGGCGTCAGCGAACAGGAACAGGAACACCATCGACACCGCGACCGAGCTGGTCACCGACGGGAAGTAGAACGCCGTCCGGAAGAAGCCGCGCCCGTGCAGCGCCTTCCTGCTCACCACCACCGCCAGCAGCAGCGCCAGCGCCGTCTGCGCCGGCACCACCAGCAGCACGTAGTAGAGGTTGTCCCGGAGGCTGAGCCCGAGCTGCTGCTGCGGCAGCCCGGGCTCGGTCAGCAGCGCCCGGTAGTTGGCCAGCCCCACCGGCCTGACCCCGGCCGACAGCGGGCTGCCGATGCCGCCCCAGTCGCTGATGCTCACCCAGCCGGCGAGCACGATCGGGATCACCAGGAAGACCACCAGCAGCAGCAGCGCCGGGGCACTGAACAGCCAGCCGGTGGCGGCCTCCCGGCGCCGGGCCCGGTTGGGCCGCCGGCGCGCCCCCGGGGAGGAGGGGGCGCGCCGGCGGGCAGCCCGGGCCGGGGCGAGCCTGGCCGCCTGCATGATCAGCCGGCCGCCTGGCCGGCCACCGCCTGCAGGTTGCGCTGCGCGGTCGCGAGGATGCTCGCCGGGCTGCTGGTGCGCAACTGGGCCAGCGCGGAGTCGAACGCGGCCAGCGCCTGGGTGTCACCCGGCAGCGCGATGTCGGGGTGGGCGTAGGCCAGTTCCTGCGTGTGCACGGCGAGGCTGGGGAACTGCTGCTGCCACTGGCCCTGCAGCGAGCGCAGCGAGGGGATGACGCCGAACGCCGTGGAGAAGGCGAGCTGCTGCTGCGGGGTGGTCAGGAATTTCACCAGGTCCACCGCCCCGGCCTGGTTCTTGCTCTGGCGCGGGATGCCCCAGCAGTTCGTGAACGACAGCGTCGCCTTGGTCCCGGAGGGCCCCGCGGGCAGCGGTGCCACCTGGTACTTCAGGCCCGGGAAGTCGGCCTTGGCCTCGCCGGCCATCCAGTTCCCGATGATGGTCATGGCGGCCTTGTTCTTGCCGAAGGCCTCGTCGTTCGACGCGGCGCCGAGCTGTGACGGGAACTTCATCATGCCGGCGCTCATCATGCTCTTGAGGAAGGTGAGGGCCTGCACGTTCGGCCGGCTGTCCAGTGCCACCTTGCCGCCGGCGCCGACCACGGTGCCGCCGTTCTGGTAGAAGAACTCGTCGAGGCCGGAGTGGTTCTCGCCGAGCACCAGGCCGGGACGGCCGGCCGAGGTGAGCTTCTTGGCGACCGCCTGCAGCTGGCTCCAGGTCGCCGGGATGTCGGCGGAAGTCAGGCCGGCCTGGCTCCAGTCCTTCGTGTTGATGTACAGGGCGAGGGTGCTGGCGTCCTTGGGCTCGCAGGTGAACGTGCCCTGGTAGGTGAACGACGACTTCAGGGCCGGGTAAAAGCCCCCGGAGTTGGCCAGGAAATGCGGGTAGGCGGCAAGCGCGCCCTGCCTGGCATAGTTCTGGAAGGTGCCGGGGTCGAGATAGAACACGTCCGGCGGCCGGCCGCCGGCGAAGCCCTGCGCCAGTTGCTGCGTCAGGTTGGCGGCGGGCACCACGTTGACCTTGATCCCGCTCTGCTTGCTGAACGCCGCCGCCGCGGCCTGGACGGCCCTGGTCTCGGCCGGGCCGCTGGAGCCGAACATCAGGGTCAGCGGGGACTTGGTGGGCTTTCCTAAGCTGCCGCCAGAGCCCGCCGCGCTGCCGCCGTTGCCGGCGCCGCCGGACGAGCAGGCGGTGACGAGGGCGAGCACGCCCGCCGCGAGGGCCGGCGCTGTCTTGGCCTTGCTGATCTTCATCGGTCTTCCTGGTTTCTCTCTTGGCCCCGCAGGGCGCGCGGAGGGCACGGCCGGCGCTAGCCCGAAGCACGGAGCACCAGGCGGGGCTCCAGCAGCACCCCATCGGACGGAAGCGGCCGCCCGGCGGAGCTGACCAGGAGTTTCTGGAGGGCATCCAGGCAGGCGCCCGCCACGTCGGCGAGCGGCTGCGCGATGCTGGTGAGCCCAGCGGCCGCGGCGGCCGCGGAGTCGTCGAACCCGGTCACCGCCACGTCGGTGCCGGGCACCAGGCCGCGCGCGGTCAGCTCGGCCCACGCGCCGAGCGCGATGACGTCGCTCACGCAGACGAACGCGGTTGGCGAGGGGCTGGCGTCAAGCAGCCGGGCACACTCCGCCCGGCCCTCGGCGAGGCTGTTGCGCATCCGCCGGGACAGCCCGGTCACCGGCAGCCCGGCGGCGCGGCAGGCCTGCTCCCACCCGGTCCGCCGGTCGTCGCCGACACCGGAGCCTTCCGGCCAGCCCAGGAACCCGATGCGCCGGTGCCCGGCACCGATCAGGTGGCTGGTGGCGGCGCGCACCCCGCTGGCGCCGTCCACGTCAACCCAAGGGTGGCGGGCCGTCGAGCCCCACGGGCGGCCGAACGTCACGAACGGGACACCATGGCGGAGCAGCCAGTCGGTGCGCCGGTCGCCGGTGTGGGTCCCGGTGAGCACGAACGCGTCGAGGTCGTATTCGCCGAGCAGGGCATCGTAGGCGGCGATCTCGGCGTCGTCGCTGCCCGCTGTGTACAGCAGGATCCGGTACCCGCGCTGCTGGGAACGCTCGGTGAGGTCGTGCAGGAACACGTGCAGCACCTCACCGCGGTCCTCGGCGGGGGTCTGCATTCCCAGGGCGATCAGGTAGGAACGCCGGGTCCGCAGCGCCTGGGCGGCCTTGACCGGCCGGTACCCGATCCGCGCGATGGCGTCCTCAACCCGCAGCCTGGTCTCCTCGCGGACCAGATGCGGCGCGTTGAGCACGTTCGAGACGGTCTGCCGGGAGACCGCGGCCGCACGGGCTACGGTCTCCAGTGTGGGCCGCTGCGGATGGAGCGTGATCTTGGTTCACCTCCCCTGCCACCCTGGTTTTAACGTTCAAAGCAGCGCTATCGTGTTCTTTCCATCGCAATCTGTCAAGACCAGACGGCGCCATAGTCGCTAACGAAAACACGGCGCTTTAGTCGCGAAACGAAAGCGAGGCGGTTGATGGCGGGGCAGCCGTGGCTGCATGAGCTGGTGACGGTGGTGGGCGCGCCGACGGTGGTGCTGAGCGAGCCGGGCGGGCAGGTCCGCCCGGACGGGGCGCAGGGCGTGCTGCACGCCGACACCCGGGTGCTGTCGCAGGCCGTGCTGGAGGTGGCGGGCATAGAGCCGGTGCCGGTGGGCGGCGGGCTGCTGGGGGCGGGGACCGCCCTGTTCCTGTCGGTGCCGCGCAACCTCGGCGACGGGGGTGCCGACCCGGCGGTGCGGCTGGAGCGCCGGCGGGAGGTCACCGCGGGGCGGGTGCGGGAGCGGATCCGGCTGATCTCTGCCAGTGGTTCCGCGGTGGGCGCCCCGGTGGCGCTGCGGGTGGCCGCCGACCTGGCCGGGATCGGGGACATCAAGTCCGGCCGGGCCGGCGAGCCAGCCCGGATCGAGATCACCCGGCCGGCCCGGCCCGGCGCGGGCGCCGGTGTCCCCGGCCGGCCCGGGACGCCGGCCGGGCGGCAGCCGGCGGCGCCCCTGGAAGCGGCGACCAGGGCCAGCGCGGCGCGGCTGGCCTGGGGGAAGGGGCCGGTGCGGGTGCGGCTGGCCGCGCCGGGTGCGACGGCGCAGCCGGGCGGCCCGGACGAGGTCCTGCTGCGCTGGCAGGTGCGGCTGCCGGCGCGCGGGGAGGCGGAGATCGGCTGGGAGCTGACCGTGACCGACCCGGACGCCGTGGTCACCTCGGAACCGCCGCCCGGCCGGGGCCGGGTGAGCCGCGCCGGG
>DASQSC010000669.1:0-2954 GCA_035642555.1 Streptosporangiaceae bacterium
AGCCGCGGACGCTGGCGGGAGTCGGGGTCGGGCCGGGCGACCCGGAACTGGTCACGGTGAAAGCCGTGCGGGTGCTGCGGGAAGCCGGACTGGTGCTGGTGCCGGTGCTCGCAATGGAAGAGACCGGCCGGGCCGAGGCGACCGTCCGGGCGCACGTCAGCCACGACCGGATCCGCCGGGTCGCGTTCGCCTTCGACGAGGCGGCCGGCGCCGGCGGCGCCGGCCGGGCGCGCCGGGAAGCCGCCTGGGACGCTGCCGCGACCGCCGTCGCCACCGCTTTCCGGGACGGCGTGGCCACGGTGGCGTTCGCCACCATCGGCGACCCGAACGTGTACTCCACCTTCACTTACCTGGCAGCCACCGTGCAGCGGCTGGTTCCCGGCGTGACCGTGGCGACCGTGCCCGGCATCACCGCCATGCAGGACCTGGCCGCGCGCAGCGGCACGGTGCTGTGCGAGGGTTCCGAGACCCTCGCGCTGCTGCCGCTGACCGCGGGCATCGGCCGGTTCCGGGCCGCGCTCGCCGGATTCGACACCGTCGTCGGTTACAAGAGCGGCCGTCACCTGCCCGAGGTGCTGGCCGCCGTGCGGGCCGCCGGGCGGCTGGACGGCGCCGTGCACGGGGCCAGCCTCGGCCTGCCCGGGGAGCAGATCCGCCCGGCCGCCGAGGTGACGGGACCGGCCCCGTACCTGTCCACGTTGCTCATCCCGGGACGGCGCCCGGACCGGGGAGGCAACCTGTGACGGCAGCGAACCGTTCCGCTGACAAATCCCGCACCCGGGCGAAGGTGTGGTTCGTGGGGGCCGGACCGGGGGCCGCCGACCTGCTCACGGTCCGGGCGGCGCGGGTGATCGGCGAGGCCGACGTGGTGATCTGGGCGGCCAGCCTCGTCCACCCGGACGTGATCGCGCTCGCCCGGCCCGGCGCCGAGGTCGCCGACTCCGCTGGGCTGTCGCTGGAGCAGCAGCACGCGCTCTACCAGCGGGCGCTGGCCGAGGGCCTGGTGGTCGCGCGGATTCACTCCGGGGACCCGGCGCTGTGGGGCGCGGTGCAGGAGCAGCGGGAACTGTGCGACCGGCTGGGGCTGCCGCACGAGACCGTGCCCGGCGTGAGCGCCTATGCCGCGGCTGCCGCCGCGGCCGGCCGGGAGCTCACCGTGCCCGGCGTCGCCCAGTCGGTGATCCTCACCCGGCTCGGCGGCGGCAAGACCCCCATGCCGTCCGGGGAGGAGATCGCCGGGTTCGCCCGGCACGGCGCCACCATGGCGGTGTTCCTGTCCGCGGCGCGGTCGGGCCAGCTCCAGGCCGAGCTGCTGGCGGGCGGGTACCCGCCGGACACCCCGGTGCTGGTCGCCTACCGGGTCAGCTGGCCGGACGAGCTGATCGCCGAATGCACCGCCGGCACGCTGGCGGACACGGTGCGGGCCCGCAAGCTGTGGAAGCACACGCTGTTCCTGGTCGGCCCGGCGCTGTCGGCCGCTGGCGAGCGCTCGCACCTCTACCATCCCGGGCATTTCCACGGCTTCCGCCGCGCGGACCCGGCGGCCCGTCGCGCCCTCCGGGAGGCGGACCGGTGACCGAGCGCACCGGTCCTGAGCTGCCCGGCGCGCCGGAGCCGCGGACCGGGCCAGAGCCGCGGACCGGGCCGGATCCGCGCGACAGGGCGGAGCTACCTGGCGAGCCGGAGCCGCGGACCGAGCCGGAGCTGCGCGAGCCGGACCTGCCGCGCACCGCCAAGGTGCGGCCCCGGGCGCTGCGCACCGGCTGGACCACCGGCACCTGCGCATCCGCCGCCGCCAAGGCCGCCGTCACCGCCCTGCGCGAGCAGGCACGGCAGGCTGACGTCGAGGTCGCGCTGCCGGGCGGGCGCCGGGTGCGGTTTGCGGTGGACTCTTGCTGGTACGAGCCTGACCGGGGGGGAGCGGTGGTGGTCAAGGACGCCGGCGACGACCCCGACGTCACACACGGCGCCAGGCTCACCGCCACCGTCCGCTGGCGTGGCCCGCCGGGGGTCACCCTCGCGGGCGGGGAAGGAGTCGGCGTCGTCACCAAGCCGGGCCTGGGCATCGAGGTGGGGGAGCCCGCCATCACCGCCACCCCGCGTGCGATGATCATCCAGGCGGTGGGCGAGGTGGCGGACCTGGCCGCGCGCGGGGTCGAGGTGGTCATCTCGGTGCCGGGCGGCGAGCGGATGGCCCGCAAGACGACCAACGCCCGGCTCGGTATCCTCGGCGGGATCTCGATCCTCGGCACGACCGGCATCGTGCGGCCGTTCTCGACCGCGTCCTGGCGGGCCAGCGTCGAGCAAGCGGTCTCGGTGATGGCGGCGCAGGGTCAGCGCACGGTCGTGCTCTGCACCGGCGGGCGCACCGAGAAGGGCGCGATGGGCCTGCTGCCCGGCCTGCCGGAGGTGTGTTTCGTTGAGGTCGGCGACTTCACCGGCGCGGCGATCCGGCGCGCGCTGGCCACGGGGCTGGAACGGGTGATCTTCGTGGGAATGGCCGGCAAGCTCGCCAAGCTCGCCGCGGGCGTGCTGATGACCCACTACACCCGGTCCCGCGTGGACGTCGGGCTGCTGGGGGATGTGACCCGGGCCGCCGGCGCCCCGCCAGCGGTGGCGGCCGAGGTCGCCGCGGCCAACACCGGCCGCCACGCCTACGAGATCTGGCAGCGGGAGGGCCTGCTCCGGGCGGCCGGCGACGAGCTGTGCCAGCGGGTCCGGTCGGTGCTGCTGCGGGCCGGGGAGGGCCGGCTCGACGCCGACGTGGCGATGGTGGATTTCGCCGGGACCCGGGTGGTCGCGGCCAGCCGGGCCGGGTGGGTGGCCGCGGCATGATCACGGTGATCGGCCTGGACGGCTCGCCGCTGGGCCCCGAGGCGGCCAAGGCCATGGCGGCCGCCACGCTGGTGGCGGGCGGGCGGCGGCAGCTGGCCGCCGCCCCGGTGCCGGCCGGC
>DASQSC010000670.1:0-10486 GCA_035642555.1 Streptosporangiaceae bacterium
TCCGGCTCGCGGCCGAGTTGTTCGGCGCCGCTCACCAGGCCGCCTGGGCGGGCGCGAACTGGGGCGGCGAGGACGTCGACGTGGACACCTGGGGCGTGCTCGAATACCCCGGCGGGCGCAGGCTCCAGCTGTCGTGCGGCATGGGGCGGAGCTATGACACGTTCAGCACGCTCGAGGGCACGACCGGGCGGATCCACATCACCAACCCGTTCCATCCCGGCGCCAGGGACAGCTACCAGCTCGTCGCCCCGCGGTCGGAGCCGGTCAGCTACCCGGCCACGGCCGGCGAGGCGTCCTTCACCGCCGCCATCCGGCACATCAACGCCGTGCTGCAGGGCGAGGAGGAGCCCCGCCTGCTGGCCGTGGACACCGCCCTCGGCACCGCCCGCGCCCTGCACGACCTGTCCGATTCGTTCACCGCCCGCCGCCAGGTCTGAGACCGCGCCGGGCGGGGCCGTTTGGGCGTGCGGTGGCGGGTAATGGGTGGCTCATGAGCGGGCATGGCGGGACCGGGGACCGGCAGCGGATCGTCATCGCGGGGGGCGGCTTCGCGGGCTTCCACGCTGCCCGCAGGCTTGGGCGGCTGTCCCGGGGCAGGCTCGACGTGGTCCTGATCAATCCCACCGACTACTTCCTCTACCTGCCGCTGCTGCCCGAGGTGGCGGCGGGGATCCTCGACCCGCGAACGGTGGCCGCGCCGCTGTCGGCCACCGTCCGCGGCGTGCGCCACGTGCTCGGCGCGGTCGCGGACGTCGACCTGGACGGCAGGGAGGTGGCCGTCCGCGACCCGGAGGGAAACGACCGGACGGTCGGCTATGACCAGCTGGTGATCGCGCTCGGCAGCGTCAACAAGCTGCTCCCGATCCCGGGCGTGGCCGACCACGCGCACGGGTTCCGGAGCCTGGCCGAGGCCATGTACCTGCGCGATCACCTGCTGCGCCAGGTCGAGATCGCCGACCTCTCCGGCGACCGGGCCGAGCGGGACGCGCGCTGCACCTTCGTGGTGGTCGGCGCCGGCTACACCGGCACCGAGGTGGCTGCCGCCGGGCAGCTGCTCACCCGGATCGCGGCGCGCCACCGGCCCGGCCTGGCCGGGCAGCAGCTGCGCTGGCTGCTGCTCGACCTCGCGCCGCGGGTGCTGCCCGAGCTCGATCCCGGGATGTCGGCCATCGCGGCCAAGGTGCTCGCCGAGCGGGGGGTGGAGGTCCGCACCGGCACCAGCGTCGAGCAGGCCACCTCGGAGGGGGTCAAGCTGTCCGACGGCGAGTTCGTCCCCACCAGGTCGCTGATCTGGTGCGTCGGGGTGCGACCCGACCCGATGGTGGCCAGCCTCGGGCTGCCGATGCAGCGGGGCCGGCTCACCGTGGACGAGTACCTGACGGTCCCCGGGCACCCCGAGATCCACGCCTGCGGTGACGCGGGCGCGGTCCCGGACCTGACCCGGCCCGGCTCGATCACGGGGATGACGGCCCAGCACGCGGAGCGCCAGGGCAAGCGCGTCGCCGACAACATCGCCGCGTCGGCCGGCCTCGGCCACGGGCGGCTCCAGCGCCGCCCGTACCGGCATCACGACCTGGGCTTCGTGGTGGATCTGGCCGGGATGAAGGCGGCCGCCAACCCGCTCGGGATCCGGCTGTCCGGCCTGCCGGCCAAGGCGGTCACCCGCGGGTATCACCTGCTCAGCATGCCGGCCAACCGGACCCGCATCGCCGCCGACTGGGCGCTTGACGCCGTGTTCCCCCGGCAGCTCGTGCAGGTCGGAGTGATCAGGTCGGCCTCGGTGCCGCTGACGGACGGCACGCCCGGCCGTCCGGGCTCCCCTGCCGCCTGACAGCCCCTTTTCCCGGCCGGCCCGCCTGCGGGCCCGCCGATCGCGCGGCGTCACCCCAGCCCGCGGGCTGCCAGGAAGTCGCGCATCTCGCCGGCGGCCGGCGGATCGGCGCCCGGGCGGGTGCAGGTCAGCGCGGCGGCGGCCATTGCCTGCCCGGCGATCCGGTGCAGTACGTCCGGGCCGGCCGCCGCGCCCCGGGCCAGCGCCTCCGGCGCCAGCAGGCCGGCCTCGGCCAGCCCGGCCAGCAGCGCCGCCATGAACGAGTCACCGGCCCCGACCGTGTCGGTCACCGGGACCGGGACCGGGGCCGCCTCACGGCACCAGCTCCGGGCTGCCAGCAGCGCGCCCCCCGCCCCTCGCGTGACCACCAGCAGCCTGGTGGCGGCGGCACCCGGGCCCAGCCACCGGGCGGCGAGCTGCCCCGGCGTCAGGCCCGGATACAGGAACGCCAGGTCCTCGTCGCTCAGCTTGACGATGTGCGCCAGCCCGGCCATCCGCTCGGCGATGGCCCGGGCCTGCGCCCGGTCCGGGGTGACCGACGGCCGGATGTTCGGGTCGTAGCTGACGGCCACGCCGGGCCGCCCGGAAACCTCCTCGGCCAGCCGGCGTACCCGCTCCCCGCCAGGTGCGAGCACCACCCCGAGCGAGCCCATGTGCAGGCAGCTGCTGCCGCTGGCAAGCCGCAGGTCGCGTACATCCCAGCGGAGCTCGAAGGTGTAGCTGGCGCCCCCGGCGGCGTCCAGCCGGGCAACCGCCCGGCTGGACGCCGCCGCTACCGGGCCGGCCTGCACCACCCGCACCCCGTTCCGCGCCAGGTGCGCGCGCAGCAGGTCACCGTCGTCGTCGGCCCCGAACTGGGTAACCAGCGTCACCGGCTGCCCCAGCCGGCTCAGCGCCACCGCCACGTTGGCCGCGCTGCCGCCCGGGTGCGCCGCGGGCGGCCCCGGGCCGTCCGCGGCGATCACATCGACCAGCGATTCCCCGACGACCGTGATCATGACGGCCGGGCGCGGCCGGCCTGCGCCAGCAGCGCGGTGGCCAGTGAGCTGTCAGCGACCAGGCTGTTGGCATAGCCGCCGGCCAGCACCGCGCGCACCGCGCCGGCCTTGGCGGCGGCCCCGGCGACCGCGATGACCTCGTCGATCTCCCGTAGCTGACGGCCGCTGACGGAGATGCAGCGGTCGGTGAACTCCGCTGCCACCTGGCTGCCGCCGGCGTCGAGCAGCACCGCGCAGACCTCCGCCGCCGCCCCCTCCCGGAGCAGGTCCTGCCGCTGCCGCGGCGGCAGCGAATCGTAGAGCTGGGAGCGCGGCGGGTCCCACGACCCCACCGCCACCACCGCCTTGGTAACGGCGCCGAAGCGCTTGTGCGCCTCGCTGACCTCGGGCTGCTGGCGCAGGGACGCCGCGGTCGCGGCGTCCGGCAGCACCTGCGGCGCGTAGATGGAGAAGCAGGGGCCGCCGCTGCGGGCCGAGATCCGCCGCACCAGCTCCACGCTGTTCTCGCTCGGGTTGACGCCGCGGAGCGCGCCGGTGAGCTGGACCACCGGGCAGGGGGCGAGGCCGTCGATCTCCTCGGCCATCAGCGTGAGCGTCCGCCCGTAACCGACGCCCACCACGTCGGCGGGGGTGGCGATCTCCCGCAGCAGCGCGGCGGCGGCGCTGGCGAGCTGCTGGCGCAGCTGTCCCTCCGGCTCCTCCGGCGTGTCCACCACCAGCGCGTGCCGCAGCCCGAACGCGTCCCGCAGCCGGTCCGCCAGGGCGGCGTCGAGCGAGGCAGGCAGCCGGATCTCGATCCGCACGATGCCGGCCGCCCGCGCCTCATCCAGGATCCGCGCTACCTTGAACCGGCTCACGCCGAACTCCTCGGCGATCTCGCTCTTGGACCGCCCGTCGAGGAAGAAGCGCCGGGCGATGCTGGCGGTCCTGACCAGCTCCGCCGGCGCAAGGCCGGCGAACCCCGCCCGAGCCTCCGCTGGCTTCATCTCCGCCCCTCCCTGCGATTGCCGCCCGGGTCCCGGCCCGCCGGCAATATCCCGATCCGGCAACAAGTCTGCCCCGTCCCCTTGACGGGCGGGGCCGGCATGCGTTCCACTAAATCTGCTCTTACGAGCAAGTAAGCGCTCATTTGAGCATACTCAGGTGAGCATACCCCCAGGAGGTCACCGTGCACGGCCCAAGGTTCCGGCGGGGCACATGGCTGATTGCCGCGGCGGCTGCCGTGGCGACCGTGGCCGGCCTTGCCGCTTGCTCCTCGTCTGGCAGCGGCCCGGCCCAGGTCAGCGGGCCGCAGACGATCACGGTAGCGGTGGTGGACAACCCGCAGATGGTCGACATCGAGAAGCTGACGCCCAAGGGATTCACCGCCTCGCATCCCGGCATCAAGGTGAAGTACGTGACGCTGGACGAGAACACCCTGCGCGACCAGGTCACCAAGGACGTCGCCGCCGGGGGCGGCCAGTTCGACGTGGTCATGATCGGCCCGTACGAGGTGCCGACCTGGGCGCGGAACCACTGGATCGACGACCTCAGCCCCTACCTCGCCAAGGACCCTGGCTACGGCGTCAACGACCTCATCAAGCCGATCCGGGACAGCCTGAGCGTCGGCGGCCACCTGTACGCCGCCCCGTTCTACGGCGAGTCCTCCTTCCTGATGTACCGCAAGGACCTGCTGGCCAAGGCCCACCTGAGCATGCCCGCGCACCCGACCTGGGATCAGGTCGCCGCCATCGCGAAGAAGCTGAACGACCCGGCCAAGGGCATGGCCGGCATCTGCCTGCGCGGCAAGACCGGCTGGGGCGAGAACCTCGCGCCGCTCGACACGGTGGTCAACACTTTCGGCGGCCAGTGGTACGACATGCACTGGCAGGCGCACCTGACCAGCCCCGCGTTCGAGCAGGCCACCAACTTCTACGTGAACCTCATCAAGGCCGCCGGCGAGCCGGGCGCGGGCAACTTCAGCTTCAACGAGTGCGCCAACGCCATGGAGCAGCAGAAGGCCGCCATGTGGTACGACGCGACCGTGGGCGCCTCGGTGATCGACGACCCCTCGCACAGCCCGATCGCCGGCAAGCTCGGGTTCGCGCCCGCGCCGGTCGAGAAGACGAAGAGCTCCGGCTGGCTCTGGTCGTGGGCGCTGTCGATCGAGCACTCGTCCCGGCACAAGGCGGCGGCCTGGAAGTACCTCAGCTGGGCCACGTCCAAGCAGTACATTCAGTACGCGGGCAAGCAGCTCGGGTGGGCGAGCGTGCCGCCGGGCAGCCGCTACTCGACCTACTCCAACCCGCATTACCAGCAGGCGGCCCATGACTTCGCGTCGGCCACCCTCAACCAGATCAATAGCGTCAACGTGCGGCGCCCGGGCGTGCTGCCGCAGCCCTACGTGGGCGTGCAGTACGTCGGGATCCCCGAGTTCGAGGATCTCGGGACCAAGGTCTCGCAGGAGATCACGGCGGCGATCGCCGGGCAGGTGAGCGTCTCCCAGGCGCTCGCCAAGTCGCAGGGCTTCGCCGTCCAGGTCGGCAAGACCTATCAGTGATGGCAGTCCTCGCAGGCCGCAGCACGGACGCGGTCGCCTGGGAACGGGCGCGCAGCCGCCGGCGCAGCCGGCGCCGGCGGCTGCCGCTGCTGCCGGCGCTGGTGTTCACGATCGTGGTCACGCAGATCCCGTTCCTGCTGACCATCTGGTACAGCCTGCAGTCCTACAACCTGTACCACCCGTACACCCGGCACTTCGCCGGGCTGTCCAACTACACGCTCATCTTCACCGACTCGATCTTCCGGACCGCCCTGGTCAACACCGTGGTACTGACGCTGGTCCCGGTGCTGGCGTCGCTGCTGCTCGGGCTCGGCATCGCGCTGCTGCTGGACCGGAAGGTGCTCGGCCGCGGCCTGCTGCGCACCCTGATCACCAGCCCGTTCCTGGTCATGCCGGCCGCGGCCGCGCTGGTGTGGAAGTTCACCTTGCTCGACACCCAGTTCGGGCTGCTCAACTTCGTGCTCGGCCCGCTGGGAGCCCGTCACACCGACTGGATCAACGACCACTCCAAGCTGACCATCATCACGGTACTGACCTGGCAGTGGACGCCGTTCATGGTGCTCATCCTGCTGGCTGGGCTGCAGAGCCAGCCCGGCGACGTGCTGGAGGCGGCGCGGGTGGACGGGGCCGGGCCGTGGCAGATCTTCCGCTCGATGACCCTGCCGCACCTGCGGCAGTACCTGGAGCTGGGGGTCGTGCTCGGGTCCATCTACGTCGTGCAGGCCTTCGACGCGATCTTCATGATCACGGGCGGCGGGCCCGGCCAGCAGACCACGAACGTTCCCTATTACCTCTACGAGGCGGCCTTCCGCAGCTTCGACATCGGGCGCGCGTCGGCCATGGGCGTCGTGGTGGTGGCGATCACCATCGTCATCGCCACCTTCGCGCTGCGCACCATCTCCGGCCTGTTCAGCGACCAGGGAATGGAGGGAAGACTGTGAGCGCGCCTGCCCTGACCCGGCCCGCTCCCGCCGCGAGCCCGAGCCGGGGTCCCGCCCGCCGCCGGCGCCGCCGCGGCGGCCTGGCGGGCGCCGCCCTCGGCCTGCTGACCTGGCTGGTGGTGCTGCTGTTCTTCTTCCCGGTGGCATGGATGGCGCTCACCGGGTTCAAGCACGAGTCCGACGCCGCCACCAGCCCGCCGCGGTTCGCGTTCAGCCCGACCCTGGCGCAGTACCAGTCAGCGGTCGGCAAGGCGGGCCCCTACCTCACCCACTCGGTGCTCATCGCGGTGCTGTCCACGCTCATCGTGCTGGCGCTGGCCCTGCCCGGCGCCTACGCGCTGTCCGTCGCGCCGGTCCGGAAGTGGCGCGACGTGCTGTTCTTCTTCATCTCGACGAAGATGCTGCCGGTCGCGGGGGCGATCATCCCCCTCTACGTCATCGCCCGCAACCTGCACCTGCTGGACACGCTCATCGTGCTGATCATCCTGTACGCGTCGATGAACCTGCCGATCGCGGTGTGGATGATCAGGTCGTTCCTGCTCGAGGTGCCGAGCGGGATCCTGGAGGCGGTCAGGGTGGACGGCGCCCCGTTCTTGCGCCAGCTCCGCTCCGTGGTACTGCCGCTGATCGCTCCCGGGATGGCGGCGACCGCCCTGATCTGCTTCATCTTCGCCTGGAACGAGTTCTTCCTGGCCGTCAATCTGACCACCAGCAACGCCGCCACCGTCCCCGTCTACCTGGTGAGCTTCCAGACCGGCGAGGGACAGTTCTGGGCGCACCTGTGCGCGGGCGCCACCCTGGCCTGCCTGCCGGTGCTGCTGGCCGGCTGGGCGGCACAGGACAAGCTGGTGCGCGGGCTGACGATGGGGGCGGTCAAGTGACCGGCCGGGCCGCGGCCGGAACCGGAGGACAGCCAGCGTGAAAGCCGCCGTGATCAGCTCGCCCGGGGTGGTCGAGGTCACCACCGTGGCCGACCCGTCGCCGCGGCCGCGCGAGGCCGTGGTGGCGGTGACGGCCTGCGGCCTGTGCGGAACGGATCTGCACATCCTGGACGGCGAGTTCGCGCCGCGGCTGCCGGTGGTTCCCGGGCACGAGTTCACCGGGGTGGTCGCGGCGGTCGGCACCGCCGTCGACGAGCTGGCGGTGGGCGCCCGGGTCGCCGTCGACCCGTCGCTGTACTGCCACGAGTGCCACTACTGCCGGATCGGCCGGGCCAACCTGTGCGAGCGGTGGGCGGCGATCGGGGTGAGCACGGCGGGCGGCGCGGCGGAGTTCGCGGTCGCGCCGGCCGCCAACTGCGTGCCGCTGCCCGAGCACGTCCGGCTCGCCGACGCCGCGCTGATCGAGCCGCTGTCGTGCGCGGTCCGCGGCTACGACGTGCTGCGGTCCGCGCTCGGGGCGCACGTGCTCATCTACGGCTCCGGGACCATGGGGCTGATGATGCTGCAGCTCGCCCGCGTCACCGGCGCGGTGTCGGTGGACGTCGTCGACATCAACCCGGACCGGCTGGCAACCGCCAAGCTGCTCGGCGCCGCGACGGCCGCCAGCGCCGCCGAGCTGGCCCGGCCGGAGGGCTGGGAGATCGTGATCGACGCCACCGGCAACGAGGCAGCCATCAGCGACGGCATCGGCCGGGTGCGGCCGGGCGGGACGTTCCTGCAGTTCGGGGTGGCGCCACCGGCGGCCAGGGTGGCCATCGACCCGTACCGGATCTACAACAAGGAGATCACGATCACCGGGTCGATGGCGGTCCTGCACAGCTTCGAGCGGGCCGCCGAGATGTTCGCGGCCGGGGTGCTCGACCCGGACGTCTTCATCAGCCACCGGCTGCCGCTGGAGCGGTACGCCGACGCGCTGGAGATGTTCCGCACCGGCCAGGGCCGCAAGATCCAGGTGCTGCCGCAGCGGCCCGGCGGCTGAGCCAGGCCGCCGTCAGGCCACCCTCAGGCCACGGACAGGCCGAGCCCGCCGGTCTCGGCCAGCAGCCCGGCCGCCCCCTCGGCGGCCAGGTCGGCGAAGGCCAGCGCCTCGTCCGTACTGCTCAGGATCGCGATCCGGGGGCTCAGCCCGCCCCCGGCGATGCCGTCGGTGACCAGCGCCCGGAACCTGCCGCTGGCCCGCAGCACCCCGCCGGACAGCCCGATCGCGGGCGAGCCGCCGAGCCCGAGCCGCGACACCGCGGCCACGGCCGCCTGGCTGAGCGCCGCCGCCTCGGCGGCCACGATCCCGGTCGCGACCGCGTCCCCCTGCTCGTCCGCCGCCAGCACCTCAGCGGCGAACCTGGCCACCTCCGACCTGGGCCGGGTCAGCTCGGCCAGCCACCGGCCCAGCGACGGGACCGGCCGCCGGTAGAACGCCTCCGCGGCCGCCAGCAGGGAGGTCGGCTGCCCGAGCCGGTCAGCCGCCCGGGCGGCGGCCCGCAGCCCCTCCCTGGCCAGGCTGTAGGCGCTGCCCTGATCGCTGACGATGTGCTCGTGGCCGCCCAGCTTGAGCAGCCGCCCGGGGCCGCCGCGGCCGATCACCGAGCTGCCGGTGCCGCTGTTGACGACCACCCCGTGGCCGCGCAGGTGAGCCGACCACAACAGCGGTACCACGTCGTTCACGAGCACCACCGGGCCGGGACACCCCGATCCGGTGATCGCCCGCACCAGCGACTCCGGCGGCGGCGCCTCCCCGGCCACCGGGCAGGACGACGACGCGATGCAGCCCCGCAGCACCGGCTCGGCCGATAGCTCGGCCCGCACCCGCAGCAGGGCGCGGCGGAGCCGGGCGGCCGCCACCCGCTCGCCGGCCGCGGCAATCGCGCACGATGGCTCATCCCAGCTCCGCAGCTGGCCGTCTCCCCGCCGTACCCGCACCAGAGTGTGCGAGCCCCCCGCGTCCAGCGCATACGCGGGCGCGGCGGGCATTGTCATGGGGACACCTTACGATGGGCGCCGCGCGGCAACTGCGGACGCGACCGGCGGTTAGAAGCGCGCGCATCGTGCCACCACCCCGGGGGCAGCGCCGGCTCGCAGCGCCTGCTCGACGCATCGTGTGCCGGGGTTCGACGGCCGGGTCAGCGTGCCCTGGTGGGCCGCGCCCAGCGCGACGGTCATGATCAGGCCCGCCCCGGCAACCGCGGCCAGCGGCGCCCGTGCCCGCGGGAAGCTGCGTGCCGCCGGGCCGGCTGGGGGCCGCTTCCCCGTGCGCCCGGCCAGGTAGGCGGCGGCCAGCAGGAAGAGCGGCGTGGCGCCGAGGATGAAGAAGTCCGCGAGGTTATAGGTATGGCCGCCGGCCTGGATGAAATCGACCACGCCGCGGATGCTGCCCGGGGCGGTCAGGTAGTGCAGCCCCAGCCGGTCGAGCAGGTTGCTGGCCCATCCGCCGACCATCAGCGAACCGCACATGGTGACGGCGGCCAGCCGCCGGGGGTGCAGCTGGATGGCGACCGCGATGCTGAGCAGCCCGCAGTCCAGCAGGTCGAGCAGCGCGCCAGGGACCGGCTCGGCATACCACCGGCCGACCCTGGGACCGGTCAGCAGGTCGCCGCCCGCGTTGATCTTCGCCCCCGGAACGTGCCGCCAGGCCCACCACTTGGCCGCCTGATCCACCACGACGACCGCCGCCAGCACAGCGAGCACCGTCACCCGCTGCCTGCGCCTGGTCGTGCCTTCCACCGGAGCCTGCGTTCCCTCCACGTCCGCCGGGCGGCCGGTGAAGCGCTACCCCGCAAACCCGGTTAGATGCCCGCGCAGGCCCATCGCGCCGAGGAGGTGCTGGCCGGCCCGGACATGCCGCGCCACCTGGCCGCAGAGCGCTAGCGCCGCCCGGCTTCGTGACCGCCCAGGTCCAGGAAGCAGAGCAAGGCGCCGGCGGTGAGCACGGCGAGGGTATCCGGGCGGAGGGCCGCGGGCCGGGTGGTGACCGGTGCGCCCGCGTCCCCGGCCAGTTCCGGCCCGCCCGGGCGCAGTCGCCACGCGCTGCCATCCAGCAGCACCACGACCGGGTCCCGCCCGGCCAGCACCGGCGCGGTCGGTGCGCCGGGGCCCGCGGTCCGGTACGGGCCGTGGCCGTCCCGCAGCCCGGTCAGCTGGTAATCGCCGGTGATCGTGCCGGTGGCGGGGTCCAGCCACACCGCGATGCCGTCCCCGGTGACCAGCACGATGCCGTCCCCGGTGAGCAGCGGCCCGGCGGT
>DASQSC010000671.1:0-2518 GCA_035642555.1 Streptosporangiaceae bacterium
GCGATGGCCGACCGGCACGACCCGAACGCCTTCGCAGCGGCGCTGACCGGCGTCTACGCCACCGATCCCGGGTACGGCGCGAACCTGATCCGGCTCATGCGCCGCTACGACCTCTACCGGTACGACGCTGCCAGGAACGCCGGCCCGGCCGGGACCCGCGCGGCGGCGGGCGCAGGCGGCGCCGCGTCAGCGGGCACGGCGCCGACGAGAGCCGCGGCGACCGGGAACCCGCCGGCCGGGAACGCGCCGACCGGGAATGTGCCGGCCGCGGGCGCGGACCGGGCAGGCCGTCACGGCGGGACCGCGGCACCGCACCGCGGGACGGCCCCCGTCAGCAGCGGCCGCGCCCGCAACCAGGCCGGCGCGGGAACCGGCGCGCCCGGCACCGGCGGCGTCATCGGGCCAGGCAGGCCCGCACATGGGCAACCGCGCCGGGGCCAGGGCGGCGCTGCCATCCCGGGGCTCATGCAGGTCGCGACGGGCGCGACCACGACCGCTTTCGCCGCCAGCCCGGCCACGTACCAGCCGAGGATCCCGCTGCCGGTCCGCAACGCCTTCACGACCCTGGCGCGGGAACGCCTGCTGGGCGCGGAGCCCCTGTACCGGGACGTTGCCAGCTCGGCGGGCATCCACTGGGCACTGCTCGCCGCCTGCGACTGGATGCAGTGCGAGGCCCGGTCCCGCTACTCCCCCGTCCGCGGCGAGAAGCTCGGGACGCCCAACCCCGACGGCACGGCCTACCGGACCAAGTCCGAGGCCCTCGAACAGTGCGCCGATGACCTGGTGCAACTTGCCTGGGCGGTCTACCAGGTGGACCTCACCCGGCCGGGCGGCCGCTCGATCTGCGAGCTCGCGAAGGCGTTCGCGGCGTTCCGGTGGGGCGGCCTGCTCCGCCAGCACCACACCTCGGCGATGGAATTCCCCTACTCCGTGGCCGGACTGACCGGCCGGCACATGAACATGCGCTGGCCCCGCATCGGCGAGCCGAATTCCCCGGACAAGCCCGGCGGGCGATTCCGCAGGCCATTCGGTGCTGTCCCGGTCGTGGTCAGCCTGCGCTATCCGGCCACCGTTTAGGCAGCTCATGACACACAGCGAAAGAAGGTGGAGACCGTGGTCCGGTACCTGCTCTTCCTGCTGGGCCCGCTCAGCGTGAACGCGCCGGAACGGCGGGAGCCAGCGGGGCAGCGGACGGGGCGGCCGGCGGGTGCCTGGCGGAGCGCCGGGACGTGGCAGGGCCAGCGATTCCCCGGCTCCCTCCCGGCGGACCCGGCCGGCCGCCCGGGTGACGGCAGCTGGCCGGGCACCGGCCCGGGCGGTGCCGGATCCGGCGGAGGCGCCGGCGCGGGGCCTGGCCGGCGCCGGCCGCGCATCTCGCGGCGGGTGATGTGGGCCGCTGGCCTGCTCGTGGCGGGGCTGGTGTTCCGGCGGGCGATCGCATCCCTGGTGCTGATGGCGCTGTCGGCGGCGCTGCACCTGGCCGGCATCAACGCCCAGCTGCCCTCGGTCAGGTTTGGCTGGCCGTGGCAGTCGGTCACCGCAGGCACCTCGACCAGCACCGGCCTGGGCCCGTGGGTGCTACAGAAGATCGAGGGAATCTCCCGGCCAGCCCTGGGCGAGGCGAGGTTCACGTTCCTGTTCACCCACAAGGTCTCCAAGAACATCGGGCCCTGGCCCTGCTGGTACGCGAGCACGTTCTACGCCGTCGGGCACGCCTCGGCCACGGTCGCGCTGAATCCCGGGCCGGACTGGTGGGCACCGGGCTCCGGGCACTACCGGCTCGCCGTCCGCAGCCGGCCGGGCGGCGGCAAGCCGGGGCACGTGACGGTGGCCATCGTGCTGCCGCGGCCGCAGCTACCGCAGTCCGTGCACGACATCACGATTGACAACGTCCCGTCCCGGCCGATCGCGAGCCAGCACAGCTGGACCTATCCGGGGTTCGGGTGCGGCGTGGTGCTGCGGCCGCAGTTCCCCGAGTCCGTGCTCTACGCGCAGGCGCAGAGCATCGCGTTCTATAAGGCACGGCACGCGCCGCAGGTGACGCGCCCGCTGATCCGGACGGCAGAGGCCGAGGCCGCGCGAACCATCAGGGACAACTTCATCCAGCCGACGGTGAACGCGTTCGGCTACACGCTCGACCGGTTCAGCATCCGCTGGGCCGCCGGCCCGTGACGGGCGTTGCGAAATGGCTACAGAACCGATTTTCCCGGCCGGTACCGAAATAATGCGGCAACGGTCCCCGGCGGGAAAGGCTGACCTTGAACAGCACGGCGCCTGCGGCTGCGCGGATGCCATGGCACGCCATGACCTGGGCGAGTGTCGCCCTGGCAGCATTCGTGGCCGAGACCGAAGCCGGCACGGTCATTCAGGAAGCCACCCCGACCGGGCAGTATTCGCTCGGCGCGGTGTACGGCGTGGGCCAGGTGTTCAGCCGGACCATCCCGGCCACGCTGGCCGCCTGGACCCAGGCCAGCCACCAGTTCGGCGGCCTGTGGCTGTGGCTGACGGTGCAGGGCGG
>DASQSC010000672.1:0-5153 GCA_035642555.1 Streptosporangiaceae bacterium
GCGGCCGGCTCCTCGCCGGCGGGCGCGTCCTCGCCGGTGACCGTGATCACCGCCTCCGGCCAGTGCTGCCGGACCACCGCCACCGCGGCCGGCGCTGACAGCAGCCGGATCAGGCCGGCGCCGCCGCGCACCGCACCTCCCACCGCCAGCGCGGCCGCCCCGGTGAACCGGTCGCTGCCGGCGACGATGCCCACCACGCCGCGCCGGTACTTGTCCGAGTCGGCGGGCGGCTCGGGCAGCAGCGCGGCCACGTCCGGCGCCTGTGCCGCGGCCACCGCCGGGGCGGGCAGGTACGGGCCGAGCCCGATGTCGATCAGCTCGGCCACGCCGGCGTGACCGGCGGCGGGATCGATGAGCAGGCCCGGTTTCCAGGTGCCGAACGTCACGGTGACATCGGCCCGCACCGCCGGGCCGTCCACCGTCCCGGTGCCGGCGTCGATGCCGCTCGGCAGGTCCACGGCCACCACCCGGGTCCGCGCCTGTCCGGCGAGGGCGGCCAGGTCGGCGTAGGCACCCCGGAGCCCGCCCTTGCCGCCGATCCCGAGCATGCCGTCCAGGATGAGATCGGCCGCGCCCAGCAGGCCGGCCAGGTCCGGATCGTCCGGGCCGGTCAACCGGCCGCCCGCGGCCCGGAGCGCGGCCGTCCCGGCCTCGTGCAGCCGGGAGCCAGCCGCCACCGCTGCCACGGCCGCCCCCCGCCGGGCCAGCCGCGCCGCCGCGTACAGGGCGTCGCCGCCGTTGTCGCCGCTGCCGCCGAGCACGACGACCCGGGCTCCGTACACGGCCGGCACCAGCTGCGCGCACACCGACGCCAGCCCGGCCGCTGCCCGCTGCATCAGCGCCCCGGGCGGCACGGTGGCCATGAGAGCCTGCTCGGCCGCCCGGATCGTCGCCACGTCGTGCGCGTTCCTCATTTCTCGGCCACCACCATCGCCACGCTCATGCCTCCGTCATGGGTGAGTGACAGGTGCCAGTGACGCACGCCCAGCCCGTCGGCGGCTGCCGCCACGGTGCCGCTGATCTGCAGGACCGGACGGCCTGCCGGGTCGTGCACGATCTCCACGTCGCTCCAGCGCAGCCCGGGCGGGGCACCCAGTACCTTCGCGACGGCCTCCTTGGCAGCGAAACACCCCGCCAGCGACTCCGCGGGCCTGCCTTGTTCGCTCTGGGTGAACAGCCGGGCGGCCAGGGCGGGGGTCCGGCGCAGCGCGGCCTCCAGCCGCGCCGCCTGCACCACGTCCACTCCGATGCCCACGATCACGGTTCCAGCCTGCCATCCCGGCGGCCCCGGCAGGGCGCGCCGGGCCGGCCAGCCGGGAACCATCCGCCGGCAGCGAATCGGTTCGACACTCACGGCCGGAACCACCACACTGGCCAGTCATGACCGGTGCCGGGACGCAGCGAGCGAGATCATCTCTCTGGCGGCACCGGGACTTCCTGCTGCTGTGGGGCGGCCAGTCGGTCAGTGAGCTGGGCTCCGCGGTCACCCTGCTGGCGCTGCCGCTGACCGCGGTGGTGGCGCTGCGGGCGTCCACGTTCCAGGTGGGTGCGCTGACCTCGGCCGTCAACGCCGCGTTCCTGGTCGTCGCGCTGCCCGCGGGCGCGGTGGTGGACCGGCTCGCCAAGCGGCGGCTCATGCTGTGGTGTGACGCCGCCCGGATGCTCGTGATCGGCTCGATCCCGGTCACGGCTGCCCTCGGCGTGCTGACGATGGCCCAGCTGTACGCGGTGGCGCTGCTATCCGGGCTCGGCACGGTGTTCTTCGACGTCGCCTACCAGAGCTACCTGCCGGAGCTGATCGGCCGCGAGCATCTCGTCGACGGCAACGGCAAGCTCCAGACCACCGCGGAGGGGGCCCGGCTGGGCGGCCCCGGCCTGGGCGGCGCCCTGGTCGGGCTGGCGGGCGCGGCCACCGCCATGGCCGCCGACGCAGCCTCGTTCGCTGTCTCCGTGGCCTCGCTGCTGCTGATCCGCGCCCGGGCGACGGCACCCGAGCCGGCCTCGCAGGCTGCGCCCCGGGCCCGGCTGCGCACCGAGGTCATGGCGGGACTGTCGTTCGTGCTGCGGGAACCGATCCTGCGCAAGATCGTGGCGTGCACCGGCACCAGCAACCTGTTCGGCGGCGTGACCATCGCGCTGCAGATCATCTTCCTGGTGCGGGTCCTGCGCGTGCCGCCCGCCTACACCGGGGTGGTGGTGGCCCTGTCGGCGGTCGGCGGTATCGCCGGCGGTGTCCTCTCCGGATGGCTGGCACGCTGGTTCGGGTCGGCCCGGATCATCTGGGTGTCCATCCTGGGAGTCGGGGCGGGCGGGATCCTGGTCCCGTTTGCCACGCCCGGCTGGGGCGTGGTGCTGTTCGTGCTGGGCTGGGGCTCGTTCTCGTTCAGCGGCGTCGTCTACAACGTGGCGCAGGTGAGCTACCGGCAGGCGGTATGCCCGCCCGAGCTGCTGGGGCGCATGAACGCCGCGGTGCGCTGGATCGTCTGGGGCACCATGCCGCTCGGGGGCCTGCTCGGCGGCGCGCTGGGCAGCATGCTGGGCATCCGGCCGGCGCTGGCGGTGGGGGCCATCGGCGGCTGGGCGGGCGGGCTGTGGGTGTTCTTCTCACCGCTGCGCCGCATGCGCGATGTGCCGCCGCCGGGCACCTACCCGCTGCCAGCGGGCCGCCAGTCGCCGGTCCCGCCGGCCGGGGTGGCACCGGAGCCGGCCCCGGAAAACCTGACCGGAGCCGGTGCCCGGGCGAAGCGTCCTCAGCCCGTGCCCGGGCCGGAGTTCCTCAGCCCGCTGCCCGGACCACCGCCGCCAGCCCCTCTGCCACCTGGCGGGCCCGGGACTCGTCCACGGCCTCGACCATGACCCGGACCGCCGGCTCGGTCCCGCTGGGACGGACCAGCGCCCGCCCGGAGTCGCCGAGCTCGGCCCTGGCCGCCGCGATCGCCGCCGCCAGGTCGTCCGAGCCCGAGACCCGGGCCTTGTCCACCCCTCGCACGTTGATGAGCACCTGCGGGTACCTGGTCATGATCGCCGCGACCTCGGCCAGCGGGCGGCCCTGCCGGGCTGTCACCGACAGCAACTGGAGCCCGGTGAGGATGCCGTCGCCGGTGGTGGCGTGATCGAGCATGATGATGTGCCCGGACTGTTCCCCGCCCAGCACGTAATCGCCGGCCCGCATAGCCTCGATCAGGTAGCGGTCGCCGACCGCGGTCTCGACCATGCCGATGCCCGCCTCGGCCATGGCGATCCGGAACCCGAGGTTCGACATCACGGTGGCCACCACCGTGTTGCCGGCCAGTTGCCCTGAGTCCGCCAGTTCCCGCGCGAGCACCGCGAGGATCTGATCGCCGTCCACGACCGCCCCGGACGCGTCGACGGCCAGACAGCGGTCGGCATCGCCGTCGTGAGCGATGCCGGCGTCGGCGCCGTGCGCCACCACCGCCTCCGACAGCGCCGAGAGGTGGGTGGAGCCGCAGCCCTCGTTGATGTTCAGGCCATCGGGCTCGGTACCGATGGTGATGACCTCCGCCCCCGCCCGCGCCAGCGCGGCCGGGGCGATGCCGGAGGCCGCGCCGTGCGCGCAGTCCACCACTACCCGCAGGCCCGCCAGCGGGGCCTGGCCGCCGCCGGGGCGCCGGATGGAGGCAAGCAGGTGAGCCAGGTAGCGCTCCCGTTCCGCGGCGCCATCCGTTACCCGCCCGAAGCCGGCCGCTGGCGGCCCGGCCAGCGCGGGCCCGGGCTTGCCCAGCCGGTCCTCGATCTCGTCCTCGACCGCGTCCGGCAGCTTGAAGCCGCCCCGGCTGAAGAACTTGATCCCGTTGTCGGGGGCGGGGTTGTGGCTGGCGGACAGCACCACGCCAAGCTCGGCGCCCAGGCTGGCAGTGAGGAACGCGACGGCCGGAGTGGGGATCACGCCGAGCCGGAGCACGTCCACGCCGGACCCCGCCAGGCCGGCCACGACCGCGGCTTCCAGGAACTCGCCCGAGGCGCGAGGGTCGCGGCCAACCAATGCTGCCGGGCGCCGCCCGGCAGCACGGGCAGCCGCGAACTCGCCAGTGCCGTGCAGCACCTCGACGGCGGCGACCGCCAGGTCCATGGCAAGCCGGCCGGTCAGGTCGTCGCCTGCCACGCCGCGGACGCCATCCGTTCCGAAGAGCCGTCCCATGAAGCCGCCCCTCGGTTCCGGGTGCCGCTATGGCCGCTGGTGTGACCGCTGTCAGGTTCGCGCTGGCTAGGCGACCTAGCGCTTGGAGTACTGGGGGGCCTTGCGTGCCTTCTTGAGGCCGTACTTCTTGCGCTCCTTGACCCTGGCGTCCCTGGTCAGGAAGCCGGCCCGCTTGAGCGTGCCCCGGTTCGCCGGGTCGATGAGAGTCAGCGCGCGGGCGATGCCCAGCCGCAGCGCCCCGGCCTGCCCGGTGACGCCGCCGCCGGTGACCAGCGCGATCACGTCAAACTGGTTCTCCGCGCCCAGGGTGACCAGCGGTTCCCTGATGAGCTGCTGGTGCACCTTGTTCGGGAAGAAACCCTCCAGCGGGTGATCGTTGACCCGCCACTGGCCGGTCCCGGGCACGACCCGGACCCTGGCGATGGCTTCCTTGCGGCGGCCGGTTCCCAGCGCGCTCCCGGTCACAACCGGCCGGTCGGCCTGGCCCTCCTCGGTGGCGGCCGTCTCGGTGGTGTATTCCGACGGGATCTCGCCGGTGCCGGCTGCGCCCTCGTCCGCGCTGCCAGCGAGCGCCTGCGCGCCTGTGGGTTCGGCCACGGTCTCTTCCTCGTACTTCCTTCGTTGATTCGGCTGGTGCCGGCGGGCGGCTGGCCACTGGCCGGGCGCCCGCGCGCGGCACCGGTCAGTGCTGCGGGATCTGGCTGATCTGGGTGATCTGGAACGGGACGGGCTGCTGTGCCTGGTGCGGGTGCTCGGGGCCCGCGTAGACCTTCAGCTTGCGCAGCATGTGGCGGCCCAGCGTGTTCTTGGGCAGCATGCCCCTGACCGCCTTCTCCACCACCCGCTCGGGGTGCTTGGCGAACAGGTCCCGGTACACGACGGACCGCAGCCCGCCGGGGTAGCCCGAGTGCCGGTAGGCATGCTTGTCCGACAGCTTGTTGCCGCTCAGCGCGACCTTGTCCGCGTTCACGACGATCACGAAGTCGCCGGTGTC
>DASQSC010000673.1:0-2246 GCA_035642555.1 Streptosporangiaceae bacterium
CAGCCCGCTCTCTCCCCGTACCACCGTCACCCAGGCGGGCTGCATGTCGGCCATGGTGAGGTGAACCTCGAACCCCTCCCGTTCCGGCACCAGCAGGCTGCCGAAGTCGATGCGGGCGCCACGGGGGAAGTCGTCCCCGGCGTCCCACGGGCCGTCCGGCAGCGGGCCGTCCGGCAGCGGGGGCTCGGGCGGCGGGGCGGCCCGCGCGGCCTGGTCCTCGTCCGCCTCGTCCGGCCACTCGTCCTCGCCGTCCGCGGGCTCCGGGCCGCTCTCCGGCCAGTCGCCCTCGCCGCCCGCCGGTTCCTGCCAGTCGTCATCGCCCGGCTGGTAGCCGGGGTAGTCCTCATTCTCGTTGTCAGTGCGCTCGCGGCGCCGCCGACCGAACACTTCTGCCGCTCCCTGTCGTCTGGCTGGGCCTGGTGCCGGCCCGGAGCCTGTCGTCCGGCCCGGGCCTCGTCCGGCCCCGGCCGGTCATCCCGCCTCGGCTTACGATCCCGCCTGGGTCCCGTCCCCGTCCCCGGCGGCCGCGCCGGCGTGCCCCCCGGTCGAGCCGAACCCGCCGTCGCCCCTGGCCGTTCCAGGCAGCGTGGCGACCTCGTGGAAGACCGGGAGCGCCACCCGCTGGATCACGAGCTGGGCGATCCTGTCCCCGCGCCGGAAGGCGACCGGCTGGCTGGCGTCGGTGTTGAGGAGAGTAACCCTGATCTCGCCACGGTACCCGGCGTCCACCGTGCCCGGCGCATTCACCAGGGTGACGCCGTGCCGGGCCGCCAGCCCCGACCGCGGGTGCACGAACGCGGCGTACCCGTCGGGCAGGGCGATCGCCACCCCGGTGGGCACGACCGCGCGCTGCCCGGGCGCCAGTTCCACGTCGGCGGCCGCGTGCAGATCCACGCCGGCGTCGCCGGGGTGGGCCCGGGCCGGCAGCGGCAGTCCCGGGTCGAGCCGCTTGATGAGCACGTCCACCAGGTCGCTCGCGGGAGAGCCGGCGGAGGCCGTCCCCCCGGGCTGGCGGGTGGCCTGGTTCACGGGTGGCATCAGCTGATTTCCTTCCGCGCGTCAGCATCCGGTCTGTCCGGCGGCTCGCGGCCGCTCAGGTAGGGAGCCGCCCGGGTGAGCGCCGCCGCCGCGGGCACGGCCACGATCGCCCCGGGGATCCCGTACAGGACCCCGCCGACCGCCAGCGCCAGGATGATCGCCAGCGGGTGGAGCCGCACCATCCGGCCCACCACCAGCGGCTGCAGCAGGTGGCTCTCCAGCTGGTTCTCCAGCACGAACACGGCGATCAGCACCACCGCCGCGAGCCAGCCGCGGGTTGCCAGCGTGACCACGACCGCGACCGTCCCGGCCACCAGGATCCCCACCAGCGGCACGAACGCCGCCAGGAACACCAGTATGACCAGCGGGAACACCAGCGGCACCCCCATCAGCCAGAGCGCGAGCCCGACCGCCACCGCGTGGATGGCGGCCACCGCCACCGTTCCCCGGACGTAGTGGACCAGCGCCGTCCAGGCGGCGCCGCCAGCGCCGACGGCCCGGTGCCTGGCCTGGGGCGAGAGGAAGCCGGTCAGCCACGCCCAGATCCGTTCGCCGTCTTTGAGCAGGAAGAACGTGACGAACAGCATCAGGACGATGCCGGCCAGCACCTCCAGGAAGATCTTGCTGCCGGTCAGCACGGTGCCGAAGACCATGGCCTGGTGTCCCTTGAGGAACGTCAGCACCCGGTTGGACAGCTGCTCAAGCCCGGCCTGGTGGAAGTGGAACGGCGGTCCGGCCAGCCACCGCTGCACGACCCGCGCGGTGTTGCCGGTCTCACGGACCAGCGTCGGGTAGGCGGCGGAGGTCTGCGTCCCGGCCAGGGTGCCCGCCCCGGCCAGCACCGCCATCGCGATCAGCAGCGTGCACCAGGCGGCGGCGAGCCGGGGCAGGCCCGCCCGCCGCAGCCGCTGCAGCAAGGGCTGCAGCAGCGCGGTGAGCAGCAGCGCGGCGATGCAGGGCAGCACCACCACCCGCAGCGCGCCGGCGACCCGGAAGGCGAGGTAGATGACGACGCCGAGGAGCAGCAAGCGCCAGCCCCAGCCGGCGGCGCGCTGCAGCCAGCCTGGCACCTGCGCATCTCCGGGCACCGCCTGCCAGCCCGGCGGGGCGGGCTCGGGTCCCCGGCTGCCGGGTGCGTGCCCGTTCCCGGGCTCGGACACCGCGGGGGCGGGCGGCGCGGAGGCGGCGGGCGGGGCGGGATCGGCGGG
>DASQSC010000674.1:0-3382 GCA_035642555.1 Streptosporangiaceae bacterium
CATGCCGGAGGTCTCGAACCTGCCGCTGCCCTCCAAGCTGCTCCGCGAGGGCGTGCGGGACATGGTCCGGGTGTGCGACGGCCGGATGAGCGGCACCGCCTACGGAACGGTCGTGCTGCACGTGGCGCCCGAGGCCGCGGCCGGCGGCCCGCTGGGGCGCATCCGCACCGGCGACTGGGTCACCCTCGACGTGGCCGGCCGCCGGATCGACGTGGAGGTGCCGCAGGGAGAGCTCGAGGCGCGGCCGCCGTCGCAGCCGATGACCGACGGCCTGGCCCGGCCGTCCCGGGGCTGGGAGCGCCTGTACGTGGACACCGTGCTGGGCGCCGAGACCGGTGCCGACCTGGACTTCCTGACCGGCTACAGCGGTGACCGGGTAGCCCGCGAATCCCACTGAACTGGCCTTCGCGGGCCCCCGGGCGCAGCTGACGCCCCCCATGCTCCCGCCTGAGCCGCAGGCCTGGGCGTCCCCCGTCCCCTGCCGACGGCGCGGCGGAGCCGTCATCAGCTACGGTCCGTTATATAACGAAATGCAAAAACCAGGCCCATACGCTAGTAAAACCGGCTCAAACAGGCGGTTCCTTGCCAGTGTCGGACGCCGCCGTGCAAGAACCCGCATGCCAGGCCATTAGATGGCTACGTTCGGTGACGCGATCTCGGCGAACCCGTTCCGGCGGCACCAGCTCAGGATGTACCTGGCGTGCTCGCCGCACCACCGGTACACCGCCTCCGGCGTCATCTTCAGCCCGGGGTCGTGCTCATGCCGCGCCTGGATCAGCGGGCCCAGGTAGTCGACGATCTTGGCGGCGGTGTCGTAGCCGACGTGGGCCGCACTCGCCAGCGTCTCGTGATTGACCGCCCGGCCCGAGGCGATCGCGCCCGCCAGCCGGGCCGCCGTGGTCCCCCTGCCCCGCCCGAAGTAGGCGTGCAGCCGCGGCACGCCGGGCGGGCTCCCGCCAGGCGGGAACCGGTCCGGCGGCAGCGGACCGCCCCGGACGGCGATGTCGACCGCCGCCAGCAGCGGCCCGGGCCCGGTCGCCTTCCGGTAGATGCCGGCGACCTCCGGCTGCTCGACCGCCTCATCCAGGTGGTCGCGCTCGATCGCGTGGCCCTGCGCCGCGAAGATGACCGGGCTCTGCCTGCCGCGCAGCCGCAGCATGTCCAGCACGTCGAGCCCGTCGAACCGGTACTCGAGGGCGTAGTCGCTCCAGGTGAGGTCCGGGATCACCACGTCGAACCGGAGCCGCTCGGCGAGCGCCCGCTCCACCTCGGCCGGGTCCGGCGCGATCCGCACGGTCGCCTCGGCCAGGCCCTGCCGCAGCACCGGCTCGATGATCTTCCCCAGCGCGGCAGCGACCAGGATCCGCGGCCCGTCCGGCATCTGCTGTGTCAGGGCTTCCTCGTGTCGGGGGTTGCTCGCGTCCGCGATCCTATCCCCGCGGACGCTTTGGCTGCGGAACGGCTCGCTGCCTCCCGCCGCCGGCGGCACCGCGGACCGTGCCGCACCCCGCGGCCTGCGACAAGCGCTCCGGCCTAAGCTGGCCGGCATGGGCAGCCCGGGCGCCACCGCACCGGCCGGCGCCGCCAAGCTCGCCGCGGTGCTCACGGCGCTGCGCTGCCCGGTGTGCCAGGGCCCGCTCTCGCTGGCCGGAGCTAGCCTGCGCTGCGAGCGCGGGCACGCGTTCGACCTCGCCCGGCAGGGCTACGTGAACCTCCGGACCGGCGGCCAGGACGACAAGACCGCCGACACCGCGCCGATGGTCGCCGCCCGCGACAGCTTCCTGCGGCAGGGGCACTACGAGCCGGTGGCGCAGCAGGTCGGCCGCCTGGCCGCCCGGGCCGACCCCCCGCAGGTCGCAGGCATCGTGGCCGATCTGGCGGGCGGCACCGGCTACTACCTCGCGCACATCCTCGGCGCCCTGCCGAACCGCCGCGGGCTGTGCATCGACCTGTCAGCGGCAGCGCTGCGCCGGGCCGCCCGCGCCCATCCCAGGGCCGCCGCGGTCGGCAGCGACGTGTGGCGGCGGCTGCCGCTGGCCGACGGGGCGGCCGCGATGGTGGTCAGCGTGTTTGGCCCGCGCAACATCCCCGAGACCGAGCGGGTGCTCGCGCCCGGCGGTGTCTTCCTGGTCGCCGCCCCCACCGGCAGGCACCTGCGGGAGCCGGTCGCTGCGCTGGGGTTGCTGCGCGTGGACCGGGCCAAGCCCGGCCGGCTGGCGGCCGGCCTCGCCCGCTTCGCCCCGGCAGGCGAGGAGGTGGTCGATTACCAGGTGCGGCTCGGGCACGCCGAACTGGCCGCGCTGGTGGCCATGGGACCGAGCGCCCGTCACCTGCCGCCATCGGTGGCGGCACAGCGCATCAGCGCCCTGCCGTCGGTGCTGCCGGTCACGATCTCGGTGCGGCTGGCCGCCTACCGGCGGCCCTGACGCCAGCGGCGGCGAACGTGCCCAGCCTGCGTACCTTCTGCCAGCGCACCCGGACCCCGAGCAGGGCGGTCACTACGGACTGGATGCCCACCAGGTACATGAGCTGGCGGTAGGCCACTTGCTGCAGCGGCAGTGCCCACAGCGGGCGCAACCGCTCCCGGTCGAGCCGGAACGCGTAGCACGCGGTCGCCAGCTGCAACGCGGTGAAGGCGAGCCACACGGCGAGTGCCCGCAGCGGGTCCCCGATCAGCATGCCGTACCCGGCCGACACGTCGATGACTGGCGCCGCCAGCGGCAGCGCGACCTGGAACACGAGCAGGTAGGTCAGGATCCGGCGGCCGAACCTGCCCGCCGGGCCGGGCTCTGCCAGCGCCCGCTTGTGCTTCCACATCGCCTGCAGGGTGCCGTACCCCCACCGGTAGCGCTGCCGCCAGAGCTGCCGGAAGCTCCCCGGCGCCTCGGTCCAAGCCCGGGCGTCCTCGACGTAGGCCACCCGGTATCCGGCGCGGCACAGGGTCATGGTCAGATCGGTGTCCTCGGCCAGCGTGTCGTCACTCACGCCGCCGACCCGGCGGAGGATGTCGCGCCGGAAGGCGCCGATCGCCCCCGGCACGGTGGGCATGGATCCGAGCATGTCGAACATGCGCCGGTCAAGATTGAAGCCGATCACGTACTCGATGTGCTGCCAGCGCCCGAGTAGCCCGTGGCGGTTGGCCACCTTGGTGTTGCCGGACACCGCGGCGATGGCCGGATCGGAGAACGGCGCGACCAGCCGGGCCAGCGAGAACCGCTCGAACACGGTGTCGGCGTCGACCAGGACCACGATTTCGTGGCGGGCGAGCGCGATCCCGGTGTTGAGCGCCACGGCCTTGCCGGAGTTCGGCTGCGAGACCACCCGGACCCCCGGGATGCCGAGGGCGTGGGCGATCCCCGCAGTCCGGTCGGTGGAGCCGTCG
>DASQSC010000675.1:0-2212 GCA_035642555.1 Streptosporangiaceae bacterium
GTCCGCTCGCCGGCCACCACCTCTGCCTGGGGCACCCGGGCGAACCTGGCCCTGGCCTCGGCGGGCCGCAGGTAGTCGTCGAGCTCGGGGACCAGCGCCAGCAGCGGCTTGCCCGAGGCGGCCCAGGCGCCGAGATCGGCGCCGGTAGCCCGGCGCAGCGGCGGGGAGATCAGTATCGCGCCGGTCACCTCCGGCAGGTTTCCCCACCGGAGCGCCAGCTCGGAGCCGAACGACCACCCCACCAGCCACAGCTCCGGCAGGCCCGCGGCGGCGCACCAGGCGACGGCGGCGGCCACGTCCTGCTCCTCGGTTTCCCCGCCGCCGAACTCACCCTCGCTGCGCCCCTGCTCGGATGCCGTGCCACGGGTGTTGAACCGGAACACGGCCAGATCGGCGAGTGCGGGGAGCCGGTTGGCCGCCTTGCGCAGCAGGTGGCTGTCCATCATCCCGCCGTGGGTGGGCAGCGGGTGCAGGCACACCAGCGTGGCCACCGGGTCCCGCCCGGCGGGCCGCGCCAGCTCGCCGGTCAGGGCCAGCCCGTCCGCGGTGCGCAGGGTCACCGGCTCGCGCCGCGCCGGCAGCACCGTGCTCGCCCTGATCTCTGTCATCTGGCCCCTCACCGGCGGTGCCGTTGCAGGCGCCGCTGCCAGCACGCCGAGTGCCAGTGCCGCCGCCCGGCGAGCCCCGGCGTGCCCGCTGGCCAGGCTACGACGTGCCCCGTGCCGGGCCGGATTTCCTGGTCACAGCCGGGACACCGGTACGTCTTCTCGGCGGCGGCCCCCGGCACCGGGCGCACCACCCATTCCCCGTCCGGCCAAGCCTCGATCCGCTCCGGCCCGAGCCGGAGCGGCGAGCCTTCCGCTCCCCCGTTCTCGCTGGTCGCGCTCGGATGCGTGCGGGCGGGCACGCCACCGCGGGGCCTGCGCGGCACCCCGGCGGGCAGGCGGCGCGCTCGGCGGGGGCTCATGCGCGTCACTGTATGGCATCGCGGCGGCGCATTGCGCAGGCCCGTTTACCCGTCTCGAACGGGTATCACTCCTGGCAGTCCTCTTGACGAAGCCGGGGCCTGTGCCCGCTTAATCTGTATGTCGTAATCGTTCCTCACTGAATGGGGGGATTCATGAGCTCATTCCGGCAGGTCCGGCGCAAGGTTTTCGGAACATTAGTCGCCGGTGCGACGGTCTTGGGCGTCACCGCGGCCGCCGGCGCTGCCACAGCCTCGCCGCAGAGCAGGCACCCGCTGCGGGGCAGCACTCCCCGCTGGCTGCACCAGGCCCATAACCTGGGCCGCACGCCAGCGGCGCAGCAGGTCAGCTTCGGGGTGCTGCTGCACATGCGGGACCAGGCCGGCGCGGTCAGCGAACTGCAGGCGATCTCCGACCCCGCCAGCGCCAGCTACGGGCACTGGCTGTCCAACGCGACGTTCGACGCCCGCTACGGCCCGGCCCGCTCCGACGTGACCGCCGTGCAGGGCTGGCTACGCTCGCAGGGCTTCACGGTCAGCAAGACCCTGCCGAGCGGGATGCTGGTGGCGGCCAGCGGCTCGGCCGCGCAGGTCCAGAAGACCTTCGCGACCACCCTGAACAGTTACCGCTACCTCGGCAAGACCGTGCGGGCCAACGCCACCCAGCTGAGCCTGCCCACCGGCACCCCGGCGGCGGTGAGCGGCGCGATCGCCGGGGTGACCGGGATCGACCAGGGCTCCACGCTGAAGCAGCCGGCCGGCAAGGAGCCGGGGCCGCCGCCGGGCGCGCGTTTCGGCGTGCAGCCGTGCTCGTCCTACTTCGGCCAGCAGGCCGCCACCGACAAGCCGGTCGCCTACGGCTCGCACCAGCCGTATGCCGTGTGCGGGTACGTGCCGCAGCAGTACCAGTCGGCCTACGGCGAGACCAAGCTGCTGAACTCCGGCGTCACCGGCAAGGGCGTCACGGTCGCGATCACCGATGCCTACGCGGCACCCACCATCGAGCAGGACGCGCAGAAGTACAACCAGGTGCACAACCAGCCGCAGTTCGCGCCCGGGCAGTTCTCCCAGATCGTTCCCAGGAAGAACGGCTTCGACCTGGTCAAGCAGTGCGGCGCGCAGGGCTGGTACGGCGAGGAGACCCTGGACGTCGAGGCCGTGCACGCCATGGCCCCCGGCGCCAAGATCGTCTACGTGGGGGCCTCTGACTGCTCCAGCGGCCTGGACAACGCGTGGGCGAGCGCCATC
>DASQSC010000676.1:0-6798 GCA_035642555.1 Streptosporangiaceae bacterium
AGACGGGAATCGCGGAGCTGGAATCCCACCCGCTCGTAGAGGCGCCCGGCGGCCGCCCGGGACGGGCGGGAGGTCAGGTCCACGGTCCGGGCGCCTGCCTGCCGGGCCAGCTCGAGCGCCCGGACCGTGAGCGCCTCGCCGATGCCCTGGCCGCGGGCGGACTCGTCGACCACCACGTCCTCGATCCAGGCCCGGGTGCCGGTCGGCAGCGGGAACATCACCAGGGTCAGCGAGCCAGCCACGTCCGGCCCGCTTCGCGCGACCAGCACGGTGATCGCGTCGGAGGAAATTAGCCTGGTCAGGGCCTCGTTGTCGGGGACGGCGGCAGACCGGGACAGCTGCGGCACCAGCCGCGCGAAGGCGTCCGCCAGCTCCGGCGTGACGTGCTCGACGATCTCAATCTGAACTGTCACCGGGGCAGAGTACCGCGCCGGAGGCCGGCTTCCGCGCCGGTTCCGCCGCGGCCGGCGGGGCTAGGCGGCGGTGAAGGCGAGCGCCACGTTGTGCCCGCCGAAGCCGAACGAGTTGTTCAGCGCGGCCATCGGCGCGCCGTCGCGGGGCCGCAGCTCCCGCGGCTTGGTGGCGATGTCCACGCCGGCCTCGTCGTCGGGGTCATCGAGGTTGATGGTGGGCGGGGCGACTCCTTCCCGGAGCGCCAGGATCGTCGCGACCGACTCCAGCGCCCCGGCGCCGCCCAGCAGGTGGCCGGTCATCGACTTGGTGGCCGAGACCACCACCCCGTCCGCCGCATCGCCCAGCGCGGCCCGGATCGCCTGGCCTTCCACCACGTCGCCGGCGGGCGTGGAGGTGGCGTGCGCGTTCACGTGGACCACCCGGCCGGGCTCGACGCCGCCATCGGCAAGCGCGCCGGACATGGCGCGGATGATGCCGGCCGCGTCCGGGTCTGGCTGCGCGATGTGGTGGGCGTCGGAGGAGTACCCGGCGCCGGCCGCGACCGCGTGCACGGCCGCGCCCCGGCGCTGCGCGTGCTCAGCGGATTCCAGCACCAGGATCCCCGCGCCCTCGCCGAGCAGGAACCCGTCCCGGCCCTTGTCGAACGGCCGGGAGGCCCGCTCCGGCTCGTCGTTGCGGGTGGACAGGGCGCGCATGGCGGCGAACGCCGCGACGTTCAGCGGGATGATCGCGGCCTCGGTCCCGCCCGCCACCACCACGTCGGCCCGCCCGGACCGGATCATCTCGATGGCGTAGCCGATCGCCTCCGCACCGGACGCGCACGCGCTGACCGTGGTGTGGACCCCGGCCCGGGCCGCGAGCTCGATGCTGATCCAGCCCGCCGCCCCGTTCGGCATGAGCATCGGGACGGTGAACGGGGACACCCGCTGCCAGCCCTTCTCCCGCAGCGTGTCGTAGGCGGCGAGGGTGGAGGCCACCCCGCCGATGCCGGTGGATACCACGACGCCCAGCCGTTCCGGCGGGACCTGCGGGGCGCCCGCGTGCGCCCACGCCTCCCGGGCGGCGACGATGGCAAGCTGCTCGCACCGGTCCATGCGCCGCGCCTGCACACGGTCGAGCACCGTCGCCGGGTCGACCGCGGCGGGCGCGGCGATCTGCACCGGCAGGTCCGGTGCCCAGTCCTCAGGGAGCCGTCGCGCCCCGCTGCGGCTCGCCAGCAGCGATTCCCAGGTCGAGGCGACATCACCGCCCACCGGTGAGGTCGCGCCCAGGCCAGTGACGACGACGCGGTCTGCTCGCACTGTGAATCGCTCCTTCGGGTTCGGTTGCCGGTAACGTCCGGGTCAGCCCGGGTTCCCGGCGGGCGGCGGCCGGTCAGGCTGACACGCCGGCGCCGCGCAGGTAGTCGATCACGTCCTGCACGGTCTTGAGGTTCTTGAGCTGGTCGTCGGGGATCTCGACGCCGAACTTGTCCTGTGCCGCCACCGCGATCTCCACCATCGACAGCGAGTCGATGTCGAGGTCATCCACGAAGCTCTTGTCCGGGGTGACCTGGTCGGCGGGCACGCCAGCGACCTCGTCGACGATTTCGCCGAGGCCCTTCAGCATCTCCTGGTCGGTCATGGCCATGATCCGTTTCTCCTTCTGGGTGGTTGTCGCCGGCCGGGGGCTTGCCGCCCACGGGGCGGGGGAGCGGTCAGGGGATCGTGATCACCTGCGCCGCGTAACTGATGCCGGCCCCGAAAGCCAGCAGCAGCACGAGATCGCCGGAGCCGATCTCGTTCTGCTCGGTCATGCGGGACAGCGCGAGCGGGATCGAGGCCGACGAGGTGTTGCCCGCGGTCACGATATCGGTGGCCACCTTCGCCCGGGGCGCCGCCAGCTTGCGCGCGATGGCCTCGATGATCCGCAGGTTGGCCTGGTGCGGGATGAAGGCTGCCAGGTCAGCGGGGTCCACCCCGGCTGCCTCGCACGCCTTCCTGGCGATCGGGTGCAGGGCGGTGGTGGCCCACCGGAACACGGCCTGCCCCTCCTGCACGATGAACGAGTTGCGGTCGGCGATGTAGATCTTGTCGGCGAGGTTGCCGTCGCTGCCCCACACCACGGGGCCGATGCCGGGCGGGTCGCCCGGCTCGGCCACCGGCCCGACCACCGCCGCGCCCGCGCCGTCGGCAAAGATGATGCAGGTCGAACGGTCGGTCCAGTCGATCCACTGCGACAGCTTCTCGGCGCCGATCACCAGCACGTGCCGGGCCGTCCCGGCCCGGACCGCGTCGCTGGCGGTGGCCATGGCGTAGCAGAAGCCGGCGCAGGCCGCGTTCAGGTCGTAGGCGCCGGGGGCGGCGATACCGAGCCGGGTCGCCACCGTGGCGGCGGTGTTCGGGATCGGCGACTCCGGCGTGCAGGTGGCGACCACGACCAGGTCGATGGCGTCCGGGGACAGCCCGCTGGCCGCGAGCGCCTTGCCGCCAGCGGCCGACGCTATGTCGGCCAGGCTCTCGTCCGGCCCGGCGATCCGCCGGCTCTCGATGCCGACCCGGCTGCGGATCCACTCGTCGCTGGTGTCCACCATCTGCGCGAGGTCGTCATTGGTCACCACCTTCGCCGGCTGGTAGCCGCCGAATGCCAGGATCCGGGTTCCGGGGGAGCCCTCGCTCAGTCGCATCGCAGCGGTGCCTTCCTGTCGGTTGCCACGGGGGCCGGGCTGGTCACGCCGGCTCCCGGCCACGCTGGCTGACCGGGCCGGAGCCGGACCAGCGGCTGGCCGGCGTTCACCTGGTCGCCGTCCTCGGCCAGGTCCTATCCTGCTCGGCCTGGCCGTGGCTGGCCAGCAGGTCGCGGGCCGCAGCCAGGTCGTCCGGGGTCTTCACGGCCGCCAGCGCCACCTCGGGCAGTGCCCGCCGCGCCAGCCCGGCCAGCGTCCCGGCCGGCGGTAGCTCGATGAGGGCGCTCGCTCCCAGGCCGGCCATGGACCGCATGCACTCGTCCCACCGGACCGGGGCGCTGACCTGGGTCACGATCCGCTCCAGCCAGTCGGAGCCGGACCGGACGGCGCTGCCGTCGCGGTTGGAGAGCAGCACGATCGCCGGATCCGCGACCGTCACCCCGTCGGTGGCCGCGCGCAGGGCGGTGACCGCCGGGGTCATGTGGACGGTGTGGAACGCACCGGCGACCTGCAGCGACCGCAGCCGCGCGCCGGACAGCCCGCTGGCGGCGAACGCGGCCAGCTGCTGGCTGGTGCCGGCGGCGACGATCTGGCGGGCGCCGTTGATGTTGGCCGGGGTCAGCCCGCAGGCCTCGATGGCGGCGATCACCTCGGCCTCGTCGCCGCCGAGCACCGCGGTCATGCCGGTCTGCTCGGCCGCCGCGGCCGCGGCCATGGCCCGGCCCCGGACGGCGGTCAGCCGCATGGCGTCCTCGGGGGTGATCACCCCGGCGATGGCCCCGGCTGCCAGCTCGCCGACGCTGTGCCCGGCGGCCGCGCCGGCCTGCCGGGCGGTCTGCTCCAGGCTGCCGGTGAGCGCCTCGGCGGCCGCCATCGCGGCCGCCACCAGCAGCGGCTGGGCGATCGCGGTATCGGTGATCTCGTCCGCGCTGGCGGTGGTGCCGTACCGGATGAGGTCACACCCGGCCAGCTCAGACCAGGCGGCCAGGCGGCCGGCGAACCCGGGCAGCTCCAGCCAGGGAGCCAGGAACCCGGGGGCCTGGGCGCCCTGCCCCGGGGCGGCGATGACGAGCATGGAACTACCCTGCCCTGTAGGAGTCCGCTACCCCGATGAGGAACAATACGAAGTTCAATGGCGAGCCGCTGTAGCTATCCTACAAGTTACGTTCCCTTGTGAAACAGCCGTCCGAGTGCTATGGCCACCCACAGGGTGAAACCGCTGCGGCCCTCGGCCGGGATCAGTCCCGTCAGGTCGGTCACCCGGCGCAGCCGGTAGCGGACCGTGTTCGGGTGCACGAACAGCAGCCGGCCCGCCGCCTCCAGCGAGAATCCCTGCTCCAGGTAGGTCATCGCGGTCTCGACCAGGGCGGTCCCGCCGGCCAGCAGCGGCTCGTAGACCTCCTCGATCAGCTCGGCGCGGGCGGCCTCGTCGCCGTCGATGGCCCGCTCCGGGAGCAGGTCGCGGGCGTTCACCGGCCGTGGCGCGTCCGGCCAGGCCGGCGCGGCGCGCAGCCCCGCCAGTGCGGCGGCGGCGCTGCGGCTTGCCAGCTGCAGATCGGGAACGGGCGGGCCGACCACGACCGGACCGGCGCCGAACCGCCCGGCGAGCTGGCGGGCGGCGGCCAGCGGGTCGGAGGCGCCGCCGATGATCGCCACCAGCCGGTGCCCCTGCACCCCGGCGAGCAGGTCCAGCCGGGCCCGGCGGGCCAGCGCGCGCAGCTCGTCGATGGTGCCCTCCGGGTCGGCCGCGCCGTCGTGCTCGGCATCACCGACGATCACGGCGACCGGGGAGGAGGCCCAGCCGAGCGCCGATGCCCAGGACTGGAGCCCTTCGGCGGGCTCGCTGCGCACCACCGAGTCCACCACCAGCGCCTCCAGCCGGGCGTCCCAGGCGCCCCTGGCCTCGGCGGTGCGGGCGTAGACCTGGGCGGCGCCGAACGCGACCTCCCGGGTGTAGCGGAGCACGGCCGCGAGCAGCTCAGCCTCCCCGCCGGGCGCGGCGAGCTCGTCCACCTGGGCCTCGACCACGTCGATGGTGATCCGCACCATCTCCACGGTCTGCTGCAGGCTGACCGCCCGCGCCAGCTCCCGGGGGGCGGTGCCGAACACCTCTCCGGCCACCGCCGGCCGCCCCCGCTCGGGGTGCTTGAGCCAGTCCACGAAGGCGGCGATCCCGGCCTGGGCGACCAGGCCGATCCACGACCGGTGCTCGGCCGACAGTGCCCGGAACCAGGGCAGCCGCCGCTCCATCGACGCCATGGCGGCGGTGCCGAGCGCTCCCATCGACCGTTCCAGCCGTTCGATGGTCTCCGCGCGCACCCGGCCGGCCGGTTGACCGGCCCGGCGGGCTGCCTCGCTAGAGGACGTCATTCTCCTAGGGTGCCACGATCATGAACCACGGCCGGCGGAGCAACCAGCCGCGGCCGGTGTGCCGCGGTGCCGGGCGACTGGCCCAGCACCGCCACCTCAGCCAGGCATCGGAGCGAACGTACCAGGTCCGGGATGGGTGATATCCATTGGGCCTTGCATGGTAGGATTAAGGCATGCGAGCAACCATTGACAAGGCAGGCCGCCTGGTTATACCGAAGCAGCTGCGCGACCAGGCCGGGCTAGCCCCGGGTGAGGTCGAAGTCGTTGCTGAGGGCGCGGGGCTGCGGATCGAGCCGATTGCTGGCGAGGAGTTCGCTGAGGAGGATGGGCGCCTTGTGATCCCCCCCGCCGGTACTGACATCGACGACGACCTCGTGCGGGCGCTGCGCTATGCAGACCAGCGATGACGCCCCGGACCTGCTGGTTGATACCAGTGTCGCGGTTGCCCTGAGCATCAGCGACCATCCCGGTCACCATGAGACGTCAGCGGCGGTCAGGGGCCGGCGGCTGGGACTGGCGGGGCATGCAGCGTTCGAGACCTTTTCCGTACTCACCCGGCTGCCGACGCCGCTCCGGCGCAAGCCGGGAGTGATTGGCGAGATCATCCGCCGGAACTTCCCTGCCTCCCGCTTCCTGAGCGCCGAGGCGACGGCGAGCCTCCTGGCGCAATTGCCGCAGCTCGCCATCGCTGGCGGGGCCGTCTACGACGCCCTGGCTGCCATGGCCGCCGTGGAGCACGGACTGACCCTGGCGACCCGGGACCGCCGGGCAGCCGACACCTACCGGGCGCTCGGCACGAAGATTGAGATCATCGGGTAGCCGGGCCCCGGCGTCAATCGTGCTGGGCCAGGGCGGCGCTGACCGGGAGGTCGAGCCGGTAGCGCTCGATCGCCTGGCTCAGCGACTCGGGCTTGACCTCGCCCCGCCGGGCAAGCTGGCTGAGTACGGCCAGCGTGATCGACTCGGCGTCCACGTGGAAGAACCGGCGGGCGGCGGCGCGGGTGTCGGAGAACCCGTAGCCGTCGGTGCCGAGCGAGGTGAACGGCGCCGGCACCCACCGGGCGATCTGGTCGGGCACCGCCCTGATCCAGTCGCTGACCGCCACCACCGGGGACGACTGCCCGCCCAGTGCCTCGCTGAGGTAGGGCACCCGCGGCTCGGCGTCGGGGTGGAGCAGGTTCCACTCCTCGCAGCCGAGCGCGTCCCGGCGCAGCTCGGTCCAGGACGTCGCCGACCAGACTTCCGCCTCGACGCCCCAGTCCTCGGCGAGCAGCCGCTGCGCCGCCAGCGCCCAGCGCACGGCCACGCCGGAGGCGAGGATCCGGGCCCGCGGCCGGTCGCCGTTCCCG
>DASQSC010000677.1:0-3117 GCA_035642555.1 Streptosporangiaceae bacterium
CTCCTTCGCGCGCTGGCCGGCCAGGTCGTAGTAGATCTTGCCCGAGCACAGCAGCACCCGGCGCACCGCGGCCGGGTCCAGGCCGGCCTGGTCACCCACGACGGGCAGGAATGACCCGCTGGTGAACGCCGAGACCGGGGAGCTGGCCGCCTTGAGCCGGAGCATCGACTTCGGGGTGAAGACGATCAGCGGCTTGCGGCGGTCCGACAGCCCCTGCCAGCGCAGCAGGTGGAAGTAGTTGGCCGGGCTGCTCGGCGTCGCCACCGTCATGTTGTCCTGGGCGCACAGGGACAGGAAGCGCTCGATCCGCGCCGACGAGTGATCCGGCCCCTGGCCCTCATAGCCGTGCGGCAGCAGCAGCACCACCCCGGAGCGCTGGCCCCACTTCTGCTCGCCGGAGCTGATGAACTCGTCCATGATCGTCTGCGCGCCGTCGACGAAGTCCCCGAACTGGGCTTCCCAGCACACCAGCGCGTCCGGCCGGGCGACCGAGTACCCGTACTCGAAGCCGAGCGCCGCGAACTCCGACAGCAGCGAGTCGTACCCGTGGAACTTGGCGCTGCCCGCGTTGAACTGCCGCAGCGGCACGTACTCCGCGCCGGTGTGCCGGTCGACCAGCACGGCGTGCCGCTGGCCGAACGTGCCGCGCCGGGTGTCCTGGCCGACCAGCCGCACGCCGCGGCCGTCCATCAGCAGCGAGCCGAACGCGAGCAGCTCCCCGGTCGCCCAGTCGACCGCATCCTCGGCCACCATGGTCGCCCGCCGCTGCAGCAGCGGCCGCAGCCGCGGGTGCACGGTAAAGCCGGCCGGCAGGTTCAGCTGGCTGTCGATGATCTGCTTGATCGTCTCTTCGCTGATCAGGGTCGGCGTCGCGGCGTGGTCGATCCGTTCCGGGGGCGCGGGCTCCGGCCGGACCACCGCGCCCGGCTCGGCCGGATGCCGCGCGGCCTCCCGGGTCTCGGTGAACGCCCGCTCCAGCTGCTGCTGGTAGTCGCGCAGCGCCTGCTCCGCCTCTTCCATCGTGATGTCGCCGCGCCCGATCAGGCTCTCGGTGTAAAGCTTGCGGGTGGAGCGCTTGGCGTCGATGAGGTCGTACATGAGCGGCTGGGTGAACGAGGGGTTGTCCGCCTCGTTGTGCCCGCGCCGGCGGTAGCAGATCATGTCGATCACGACGTCCTTGTGGAACGCCTGCCGGTAGGCGAACGCGAGCTGGCCGACCCGCACCACCGCCTCCGGGTCGTCCCCGTTGACGTGGAAGATCGGCGCCTGGATCATCCGCGCGACATCGGTGGAGTAGACGCTGGACCGGGCCTGCTGCGGGTCTGTGGTGAAGCCGACCTGGTTGTTCACCACGATGTGGATGGTTCCGCCGGTCCGGTACCCGCGCAGCTGGGACAGGTTCAGCGTCTCCGCCACCACGCCCTGGCCGGCGAACGCCGCGTCCCCGTGCACCAGCACCGGCAGCACCGTGAACCCGGGCTCGCCCATGTCGATGAGGTCCTGCTTGGCGCGGGCGACGCCCTCCGCCACCGGGTTCACCGCCTCCAGGTGGCTGGGGTTCGCGACCAGCGAGGTACGGATCGTGGCGCCGGCGGCGGAGGCGAAGGTGCCCTCGGCGCCCAGATGGTACTTCACGTCGCCGGACCCGTGCGCGGTGCGGGGATCCAGGTTGCCCTCGAACTCGCCGAAGATCTGCGCGTAGGACTTGCCCACGATGTTGGCGAGCACGTTGAGCCGGCCGCGGTGGGCTATGCCCACCACCGTCTCGTGCATCTGCTCCCTGGCGGCCTCCGTGAGCACCGCGTCCAGCAGCGGGATCAGCGACTCCGCGCCCTCCAGCGAGAACCTGCGCTGGCCCACATATTTGGTCTGCAGGAACATTTCGAACGCTTCGGCCACGTTCAGCCGGGACAGGATCTGCATCTGCTCGTCGTGGCCGGGCCGTCCGTGGCCGTGCTCAACCCGGTCCTGGATCCAGGACCGTTCCGCTGGGTTCTGGATGTGCATGTACTCGACGCCGACGGTGCGGCAGTAGGAATCGCGCAGCACGCCCAGGATGTCCCGCAGCTTCATGAGCGGCTGGCCGCCGAACCCGCCGGTGGGGAACTCGCGCTCCAGGTCCCACAGCGTCAGCCCGTGCTGGTTGATGTCCAGGTCCGGGTGCTTGCGCTGCTTGTAAGCCAGCGGGTCGGTGTCGGCCATCAGGTGGCCGCGCACCCGGTAGGCGTGAATCAGCTCGACCACCCGGGCGGACTTGGCGATGTCGTCCTCGTGCCCGGCCGGGATGTCCCGGACCCAGCGGACCGGCTCGTACGGGATCTGCAGGGCCGCGAAGATCTCGTCGTAGAACCCGTGCTCGCCCAGCAGCAGCTGGTGGACGCGGCGCAGGTACTCCCCGGACTGCGCGCCCTGGATGATCCGGTGATCGTAGGTCGAGGTGACCGTCACGGTCTTGCTGATGGCCAGCCGCGCCACCGTCTCCTCGGATGCGCCCTGGTAGGCGGCGGGGTACTCCATCGCGCCGACGCCCACGATGCAGCCCTGGCCCGGCATCAGCCGCGGCACCGAGTGCTCGGTACCGATCGTGCCGGGGTTGGTGAGCGTGATCGAGGTGCCAGCGAAGTCCTCGACCGCCAGCTTGCCGTTCCGCGCCCGCCGGACCACGTCCTCGTAGGCCATCCAGAGCTGGCGGAAGTCCAGCGTCTCGGCGGCCTTGATGTTGGGCACCAGCAGCTGCCGCGAGCCGTCCCGGCCGGCCACGTCGACCGCGAGCCCGAGGTTGACGTGCTCTGGATGGACCACGGCCGCTTTGCCGTCGGCCTCGGCGTAGGAGTCGTTCATCACCGGCACGGTGGCCAGTGCCCGCACCATGGCGTAGCCGATGATGTGGGTGAAGGAGACCTTCCCGCCCCGCCCGCGGCCGAGGTGATTGTTGATCACGATCCGGTTGTCGATGAGCAGCTTGGCGGGGACCGACCGGACGCTGGTCGCGGTCGGCATGGCGAGGCTGGCCGCCATGTTGACGGCGGTCCGGGCGGCCGCGCCGCGCAGCCGCACCTGCTCGGCGCCGGCCGCTCCTGGCGGTGCGGTGGCCGGCGGTGCCGTGGCGGGCGGTGC
>DASQSC010000678.1:0-2659 GCA_035642555.1 Streptosporangiaceae bacterium
GAGGGCCCGGCCATCCCGGAAAGCGAGTTCCGCAGTCTCGAGTACATGGACTGGAAGTCCGGCGGGGACACGAACTTCGCGCCGATCGCCTCGGCGCTCGGCGACATGGAATGCGGCGGGTTCTGGGAGCACGGGAAGCCGGACAAGGATGGCGTCTGGACGCAGAACCAGGAGATCTGCCCGTCCCTGGTCCGCTACGTCGAGAACATCGGCGCCCGCTTCGGGCGGGTGCGGGTGATCAAGCTGCGGCCATACGCCACCCGCGAGGAGGTGTACCGGCACCTGCACCTCGATGACAACAACCGGCTCAACCCGGACGGCGAGGGCTGGGTGGTGCGCTCCTGGCTGGAGCTCACCCACTGCCCCGAGTCCTACATGGTGCTGCGGAAGGACAAGAACGACCCGGCCACCGAGCACCGCATCCCGGCCATCAGGTACCGGCAGCTGGTGGTGGACACCGAGCGGCTCTGGCACGTGGTCTCGCACGTCGGGCCCGAGCCCCGGTACGCGCTGATCACCTCGCTGGAGAGCGGGCCCGCGCTGGAGCGCTGGATCCGCAGCGAGCTGCCGGTGGCCGAGTCGGCCGCGGTCAGCTTAGGAGCGGGCGGGGACCGGTCAGGCGCCGAAACGGTAGCCCATGCCCGGGTCGGTCAGCAGGTACCGGGGCCGGGATGGCTCGGGCTCGAGCTTGCGGCGCAGCTGGGCCATGAACACGCGCAGGTAGTTGCTCTCGGTCTGGTAGGCCGGTCCCCACACCTCCTGCAGCAGCTGCCGCTGGCTGACCAGCCGGCCGCGGTTGCGCACCAGCACCTCCAGCAGCTGCCATTCGGTGGGCGTCAGCCGGATGTCGCCGTCCCCGGCCCGGGTGACGCGCTTGGCGGCCAGGTCCACGGTGAAGTCACCGGTGGTCACGACCGGCTCGTCGGGGGCCGGGGAGGCCCGCCGGACCGCGGCCCGCAGCCGCGCGAGCAGCTCATCCATCCCGAACGGCTTCGTCACGTAGTCGTCAGCGCCCGCGTCGAGCGCGGCCACCTTCTGGCTCTCGGCGCCCCAGACCGATAGCACGATGATCGGGGTCGAGGACCAGCCGCGGACGCCGCGGATCACCTCGGTGCCGTCCATGTCGGGCAGGCCGAGATCGAGGATCATCACGTCCGGCCGGTCGCGCGCCATGGCCGCCAGCCCGCCCGCGCCGTCGCTGGCCGTGGTCACGTCGTAGTTCCGCGCGGTCAGGTTGATCCGCAGCGCCCGCAGGATGGACGGCTCGTCGTCCACCACCAGGACCTTGGTCACGGGTCGCCGCCGAGCACCGGCTCCGCGGCCGTGCTCGCGGCCGGCAGCATGACCCGGATCGTGAGCCCGCCGCCCGGCGTGTCGGCTGCGGCGATGGTGCCGCCCATGGCCTCGGTGAAGCCCTTGGCCACCGCGAGGCCGAGCCCGACCCCGGCCTTGCGGCCGTCGAACCGCTGGAACGGCTCGAAGATCGCGTCCTTCTGGCCGTCCGGCACGCCCTGGCCGTGGTCGATGACCTCCAGCAGCACGCTGCCTGCCCGCTCGCGGGCACGCAGCACCGGCGGCTGTGCGGCGGGCGAGTGCCGCAGCGCGTTGGAGAACAGGTTGGCGAGCACCCGTTCCAGCAGGCCGGGGTCGGCGCGCAGGAGCGGCAGCCCGTCCGGGACGGCCAGCAGCACGCTCGCCGTCCCGTCCAGGCCGCGGAGGGCGACCGGTGCCACCTCGTCGACCGGGACCGGGCGCAGGAACGGCTGCAGCGAGCCGGTGTGCAGGCGGCTCAGGTCGAGCAGGTTGCCGATCAGACCGTCCAGCCGGTCCGCGTTCTGCTCGATCGTGGCCAGCAGGTCAGCCCGGTCGGCGGCGCTCCATTCCACGTCGGTCTGGCGCAGGCTGCTGACGCCGGCCTTGATGGACGCCAGCGGCGTGCGCAGGTCGTGGCTGACCGCCGCCAGCAGCGCGGTGCGCATCCGGTTCCCCTCGGCCAGCGCCTCGGCCTGGGCGGCCTGGGTACGCAGCCGCTCCCGGTCCAGCGCGGCGGCGGCCTGCGCCGCGAACCCCGCCACCAGCCCGGGCGCGACCGGGCCCGGCTGCCCGGCGATGACCAGTGCCAGGTCCTCGCGGGCCGCGATCCGGGCTGGCTCCGGCTCCGCGAGCTCGTCGGGGGCCGTGCCGCTGGCGGCGATCCGCACCCACCTGCCGCTCACCTGCTCCTGCAGTTCGGCGTGCCCGCCCAGGGTGGCTGTGAGGTGGCCGAGCACGGCGGCCGGAGTGTCAGCCCCGCCCAGCACCGTCTGCGCCAGCGATAGCAGCGAGGTCGCCTCCTCCCGGCTGGCCGCGGCCTGGACCGCCCGTCGCGCCGCCAGGTGTACGACGCTGCTCACCGCCACCGCCACCGTCACGAACAGCAGCAGCGCCAGCAGGTTCTGCGGGCGGTCGATCGTGAACGTGTGCAACGGCGGGGTGAAGAACCAGTTCAGCAGCAGGCTGGCGGCCACCGCGGCGAGCACCGCCGCCCAGAACCCGCCGGCCACCGCCAGGCCCACCACCGCGAGCAGGTAGATGAGCAGGTGATCGGTGAGGGTGAGCGAGCCCGGCACCGCCAGCAGGACCAGGGTCAGCAGCGGCAGCCCCGCCACCGCGAGCAGCA
>DASQSC010000679.1:0-5285 GCA_035642555.1 Streptosporangiaceae bacterium
TCAGAGCCGGATGGCCAGGCCGATCGTCAGCAGGACGCCGAAGGCTAGCTGCAGCCGGCCGGTCCGGCCGAGCGCGGCGATCAGCGCGGTCCCGTCCGCGCCGGACCGGACCACCCGGACCGGCGCCAGCGCCAGCGGCACCGTGGCGAGGGCCAGCAGCGCCAGCGGCCGGGCCGGCGCGATGACCGCCGCCACCGCGAACGGGACCAGCGCACAGGCCGCGTACAGCACCCGGGTGCGGTGATCCCCGATCATGACCGCGAGGGTGCGCTTGCCGGCCACCGAGTCGGACGGGATGTCGCGCAGGTTGTTGATCACCAGCAGCGCGCACGCCAGCAGGCCGACCGGGACCGCGGCGGCCACCGCCAGCCAGGTGAGCCTGCCCATCTGCACGTACGCGGTGCCGGTGACGGCTGCCACGCCGAAGAAGACGAACACGGCCACCTCGCCCAGGCCCCGGTAGCCGTAGGGCCAGCTGCCGCCGGTATAGGTCCAGGCCGCGGCCACCGCCGCCGCTCCCAGCAGCACCAGCCACCAGGTGGTGACGGCCGCCAGTGCCAGCCCGGCCAGGCAGGCCGCCAGGAAACAGGCCACCGCCGCCGCCAGCACCTGCCGGGCTGGTGCCAGCCCCGCTGCGACCAGCCGGACCGGGCCGACCCGGCGCACGTCGGTGCCGCGGATGCCGTCGCTGTAGTCGTTCGCGTAGTTCACCCCGATCTGCATGGCCAGCGCGACGGCCAGCGCCAGCAGCGCCCGCCACCAGGAAAACCGGCCATAGCCGAAGGCGACGCCGCTGCCCACCACCACCGGGACGATGGCCGCGGGGAGCGTGCGCGGGCGCGCTCCCGCCACCCAGTCTCGCGCTGCCGCCATTGCGTGATTCAGCCTGCTGGCGCGGCCGGGTCAGGCCGGTTCTCGCGGGGCAGTCGCGCCCGCTCCGGGGACCGCCGGGCTGGCGGGCGGGGTAACCGCGGCACCGGCCGCTGACCGGGCCGGGCCGGCCAGCCGTCCCAGGTCCCGCACGGCGCCGGTGGACGCCGACGTGGCCAGCGCCGCGTAGACCCGCAGCGCCTCACTGACCGGGCGGTCGCGGCCGGCGGGCAGGTAGCCGCCAAGGCCGGCGAGCAGCCGTTCCCGGCGTGCGGCCAGCTCGGCGTCCGGCACGTCCAGCGTCAGCTCGCGGCCGTGGATGTCGATCCGCACCTGATCCCCGTCCGCGGCGAGCGAGATCAGCCCGCCCGCGGCGGCCTCCGGGGCCACGTGGCAGATGGACAGCCCCGAGGTGCCGCCCGAGAACCGGCCGTCGGTGATCAGGGCGCACGCCCGGCCGAGCCCCTTGCCCTTGAGGAAGCTGGTCGGGTACAGCATCTCCTGCATGCCGGGGCCGCCGCCGGGGCCCTCGTACCGGATGATCACCACGTCACCCGCGGTCACCTGGTCAGCCAGGATGCCCTCGACCGCGGCTTCCTGGCTCTCGAACACCTTCGCCGGGCCGGAGAACGAGAACAGCTCCGCCGGGACCCCGGCGGTCTTCACGATCGCCCCCTCCGGGGCGAGATTGCCGTAGAGCACCGCCAGGCCGCCGTCGGGCGTGTAGGCGTGGCCGAGATCGCGGATGCAGCCCGCCTCCCGGTCCAGGTCCAGCTCGTCCCAGCGGGCTGACTGCGAGAACGGCCGGGTGGTGCGGACCCCGCCGGGCGCGGCGTGGAACAGTTCCAGCGCCTCGGGCGGCACCGAACCGGACCGCACGTCCCAGCGATCGAGGAACTCCCGCAGCGACGAGCTGTGCACCGTGTGGACGGTGTGGCTGAGCACTCCCGCCCGGTCCAGTTCGCCGAGGATGGCCGGGATCCCGCCCGCCCGGTGCACGTCCTCGACGTGGAAATGGCTGCTGGGCGCGACCTTGCACAGGCACGGCACCCGTCGCGACAGCTCGTCGATCTCCTTCAGCCCGAACCCGACCCGTGCCTCATGCGCGGCGGCGAGCAGGTGCAGGATCGTGTTGGTGGACCCGCCCATCGCCACGTCCAGCGCCATCGCGTTCTCGAACGCATCCCGGCTGGCGACCGAGCGGGGGAGCACGGACTCGTCGCCGTCGCCGTAATACCGGCGGGTCAGCTCCACCACCAGCCGTCCGGCCTGCTCGAACAGGGCGCGGCGGGCGGTGTGGGTGGCCAGCGTGGTGCCGTTGCCCGGCAGCGCCAGCCCGATCGCCTCGGTGAGGCAGTTCATCGAGTTGGCGGTGAACATGCCCGAGCACGACCCGCAGGTCGGGCAGGCCGCCTCCTCCATCTCGGCGAGCCGGTCCTCGGAGACCGACGGATCGGCCGAGGCGACCATCGGGTCGATCAGGTCGAGCTTGGCCGGCCCGCCCGTCGTTTCCGCTGCCCGGCTCACGCCGGCCTCCATCGGCCCGCCGGACACGAACACCGCCGGGATGTTGAGCCGCAGCGCCGCCATCAGCATGCCCGGGGTGATCTTGTCGCAGTTCGAGATGCACACCAGCGCGTCCGCGCAGTGCGCGTTCGCCATGTACTCCACTGAGTCGGCGATCAGCTCGCGGCTCGGCAGCGAGTAGAGCATGCCGCCGTGGCCCATGGCGATGCCGTCGTCCACCGCGATCGTGTTGAACTCCCGCGGCACGCCCCCGGCCGCGCGCACCGCTCCGGCCACCACCTCGCCGACCTCGCGCAGGTGCACGTGGCCGGGAACGAACTCGGTGAAGCTGTTCGCCACCGCGATGATCGGCTTGCCGATGTCCTCGCGCGCTACCCCGGTGGCCCGCAGCAGGGCGCGCGCACCCGCCATGTTCCGGCCGTGGGTAACGGTACGAGATCGAAGCGACGGCATTGTTTCCCTCCAGGTCCGCCGGGCGCGCCCGGCCCGAGCACTCAGCCTACCGGCGCGGCCGGCGGCCGGGGCTGAGTCGCCGGCGGCCGGGGGCTGAGTCGCCGGCGCCCGGTCAGCCGCGGGCGGCGGCGCCAGCCCGGCGGGCGGGCGGCAGCGCCTTGGCGGCGGCCTCGCAGAGGAACTCCATCTCCGGCCCGGCCAGCAGCCAGCGCCGCCGGGCGCCTGCCTGCCGCCGCAGATACCGGCGGATGCGACGGCCGCAGAACACGTCCACCCCGCTGATGCTGGCCACGACCCACGGGACGATGGGCCCGTAGATGGCCATCGCGGGCCGGACCGGGACCGGCTCCCCGGCCGCCTCCCCGATCAGCTGGCTGGCCCGCTGCGCCTCCCAGGCCGCGTGCTCCAGCCGCGCCCGCTGGTCGAACGGGCCGTGAAACAGCTCGCCGCCGCGGGTCACCCGGACCGGGAGCCGCCGGTCCCACCGCTGCGAGTCCACCGCGAACACCCCCGCCGGGCCGATGACGAGGTGGTCGATGACCGAACCGGTGCCGGGGATGGCCCGGCCGTGCAGGGACAGGTAGCCAGCCGGTCCGAGCTGCCGCAGCCGCCACCTGGTCCGCCGTTGCGCCGAGCTGACCAGCACGCTGGCCGGGATCACGGCGGTGGTCCTGGCCCGGAAGACGGTGTCGGCGGCGGCGGCCAGCAGTGCCGTTCCCATTCCCGCCTGCCATCCGGCGAGCGCCGCGACCGCACCCCCCGCCACCGCGGCGATCCCGCCGCGGCGGGCCCACCAGCGCAGCCGCGGGTCGCCGGCAGCCACCTGGCCCGGCGGCGCGGGGCCGGCCGGCGACGGGAATCCCGCCTCCGCCGTCACCGGCGCTGGCAGTGCCAGCGGCAGCGCCAGCGGCAGCGTGGGCGGATCATCCCCGGTGCGCCCGGCAGAACTATTCATATGCAAAGAGTAATTGTCTCATTACGTTACGCAGTAAGAGGCCTGCCGTCTTCGCCTCTGGACCGGCGCCGCGTTACGGTTCGAGCGTGACCCAGATCCACGATCTCTCCGTGTCCGAGATGGCCGCCGCGATCGGCCGCCGGGAGCTGTCCCCGGCCGAGGTGACCGCCCACTACCTGGCCCGCATCGAGCGGCTGAACGACCAGGTGGGCGCGTTCTTCACGGTGACCGCCGAGCTGGCGGCCGAGCAGGCGGCCGAGGCCGAGAAGGCGGTGGCGCGGGCGCCGGACCCGGCGGCGCTGCCGCCGCTGACCGGGGTCCCCATCCCGATCAAGGATCTCAACATGGTCAGCGGGGTCCGGCTCACCTTCGGATCGGCAGCGTTCAAGGACAACGTGGCGACCGAGGACGACTACGTGACCGCGGCGCTGCGGGCGGGCGGCGCGGTGATCACGGGCAAGACCGCCGCCCCCGAGTTCGGGCTGCCGTGCTACACCGAGACCGACGTCGGGCCGCCCGCCCGGACGCCGTGGGACCTGTCCCGGTCCGCCGGCGGGTCGAGCGGCGGCGCGGCGGCCGCGGTCGCCGCCGGCCTGGCCCCGGCCGCGCAGGGCAGCGACGGCGGCGGCTCGATCCGGATCCCCGCCAGCGTGTGCGGGCTGTTCGGGATCAAGCCGACCCGGGGCCGGATCTCGGGCGGCCCGCTCGTGCCCGACCTGGCCGGGCTCAGCATCGACGGGCCGCTCGCCCGCACCGTCGCCGACGCGGCGCTGCTGCTCGACGTGATGACCGGCAACATCCCGGGCGACATGTACACGCTGCCACCGCTGCCGGCCGGGGAGACGTTCCTCGGCCACGCCAGCCGGGATCCGGGACGGCTGCGGATCGGCCGCACGCTGCGCAACGCGGTCGAGGGGGCCGAGCCGCACCCCGATTGCGTGGCCGCCTACGAGGAGGCCGCCGCGCTGCTGGCCAGCCTCGGGCACGAGGTCATAGACATCGACCCCCCGCTCGGCCCGGACGTGGTGCCCGCGTTCGAGACCCTCTGGTACGCGATGGCCACACTGGCCCCGCTCTCCCCCGAGCAGGCCGAACGGCTGCGGCCGCTCACGAAGTACCTGCGCGGCCGGGGGCAGGCGGCCAGCGCCGCCGACCTGGTGTTCGCGCAGGGCTACCTGCAGATCATGGTCCGCTCGGCGCTGTCGGCCCTGGCCGCCTACGACGCGGTGCTCACGCCCACGCTGGCCTCGCTGCCGGTCCCGGTCGGGTATTTCGAGGAGGTCGGGCCGGCCGCGAACTTCGAGCGGCAGAAGCGGTTCACCCCCTACACCGCGATCTACAACGTGACCGGCCAGCCCGCGGTGAACCTGCCGCTGCACTGGAACTCCGAGGGCCTGCCGGTCGGCGTCATGCTGGCGGGCAGGATGGGCGACGAGGCCACCCTCATCTCGCTGTCCGCCCAGCTGGAGGCGGCCCGGCC
>DASQSC010000680.1:0-2584 GCA_035642555.1 Streptosporangiaceae bacterium
CTTGCCCACCTGTTCCGCCGCGGTGGCGTTGACGAGGTTCAGCACTCCGATCGTGGCCATGATCTTCCGGTCCGTGGACAGGTAGCTGGCGCGGAGCACCTGGTTGCAGTGAGACTTGCCGACCGCTGATTGCAGGCCAGATCCGAGCACCGCGCTGGCGCAGTCCCGGCCGGCGCGCGCGATCGTGCGTGTGCCGGAGTTGCCGGTAATGGTGAACCGCTTCGGATAGAGCTCAGCGAGCGTCAGCCGCCGGGGGTCGGTGGCCCGGCTCCGGATGAACTTCCAGCGCCCGGGCGGTCCCGAGGGGCTGCTGGGCGCCGCTGGTGCGCTGGCCGGAGTCACGGCCTGCGGGGTGGCGGGGGAATGCCGCCCGAGCAGGACGTAGCCGCCGGTCCCGGCGGCCGCCGCGGCCACCGCCAGGACGACGATGAGCAGGATCGTGCCCCGCTTGCGCCCGCGGGTGCGCAGAGGGGCGCTGTCGGCTGCCGGGCGGCTCGGGGCGGCTTTCCCCGTCTTCCCGGAATTCCCGGTCTTCGCCGGGCCGCTGCCGCTGGCGGTCCGGCCGCCGGCCGCCGGTTCCGCCACCCGGGTGCCAGCCGGTGGTTCCGCTACCCGGGTACCCGCCGCTGAGGCGCGCGGCCCCGGGTCCGGACCGGCTCGTCCCTGCTCGCGCCCGGCTGACCCCCGCTCGCGCCCGGCTGGTCCGCGTTCCCGCCCGGGCGGTCCCTGGTCCAGGCCTACCGCGCCGTGGTCCGCTGGCCGTCGCCCGGGCTGGTCCGGGCCCGGCAGGCGGCCCATCCGCCTGCCGCCCTGCTCCCGCGGCGCCCGCCTGATTCCGGTCCCGGCGGGCCCGGCCGCGGCGCCGGGAGCTGGGGCGTCGTCGTCGTGGACCCCGGCCCGGTCCCGGCCTGGTTCCTGCCGTGCCTGCTGCCAGCTGTCAGGAGGCGCGGAATCATCGATGACTGCCCAGGTCTGGGTTGAGGTCGCGTCCGCCGATGGATCGCTCAGGGCCAGCACGGAGTAACCGGGCTCGGCCTCGTCCGGGGCCGACCGGCCTTCCGGCGCCCGGCCGAGCCACGCTGCCCGGGTGGACGGCCGGTTCCAGGCCGAGAACTGGCCCGGCGGGTACACAGGGTCAGGACGTCCCGGCACCGGGGGAAAGCCCCGGATCGGCCCGCGCCGGGAGCGGCCCGGCCGGCCGGGCTCGGCCCCGGTCCCCGCGTTGGCCCGGCCCGTCCCCGCTGGGAACCCGCCCCGCGCCGGGCTGTCGGTCCGTCCAGGGCTGCTGGGCCGTTCGTTGCCCGGGGGCCGCGCCGGGCCGCTGGACCGCTCGGGACCCCCGGGCCAACTGGGGGTCCGGCCCGGGCTGCCGGTCCGGCTCGGGTCGCTGGTCCGGCCCGGGTCGCTGGTCCGGTCTGGGCTGCCGGGCTGGGCCTGGCCGCCGCGCCGCGCGGGCAGGTTCCCGGTGTCAGTTCCCGGCCGGGCGGAGGGGTCCGTGAGCGCGCGATGCCGCGCGGCCGGATCGCTGGGATGGCTGGGCCTTGGCGGCAGTTCGGCCGGGGACCGGTGCCGCGCCTCCCGGTACCCGCCCGGCTCCCGGGCGGTGCCTGGGCTGACGGCGGGCTGGCGGGGCGGGTCCTGGTGCGGGGCCGGCTGCCAGGGGGCATCCCGGTACCCCGCCTGCGTGGCTGAACCAAAGGAACGGCCCGGGCCGGAGTAAGTGCCCGGCTGCCGCGAGGAGCCCGCCAGCCCGCCTGGCTGCCGCCCGCTGTCCCCGTACCCGCCTGTCTCCCGCCCGCTGTCCTGGTAGCCGCCTGGCTGCCAGGGTGTGTCCCCGTAGCCCCCAGCCGGCTGGGGAGTTTCCTGGTGGTCGGCCGCAGGCCAGGACGGGTGCTGGTACGCGGCCTGCGGAGGCGCGTCCTGGTTTGCCCCCGGCTGGGGCGCGTCCTCGTATGCCGGGGGCTGGGGCGCGTCCTGGTATGCCGCAGGCCGGGGCGTTTCCCGGTATGCCAACGGCTGGGCGTCCGGGTACGGCGCCTGCTGAGGACCCTCCTGGTAAGGCGGGGCCGGGCGGACCGCGGGCGGCTCGCTAGCTAGGTAGGGACCGGAGTCGCGGGCTTGAGTGCCCGCCGCGGCGGTATCTTCGGCGCGCCGACGTATCGCCGTGAGCATCTCCTCGACGCGCCGCAAACTGCTCTGTGCGGCCGTACCACCGGGAGGTGCACCGCGGGCCTCGCCCACAGGTGTGCGGCCGTCAGCGGCCAGGGACGCGCCTCGGGTGCCGTCGCCTGCTCCGCCCGCTGGGGGGTAAGCCGCTCCGCCTCCTGGGGAGTACGCCGCTCCGCCGGGCGGGTAAGCCGGCGCGCCTGCTGGCGGGTAAGCCGTTCCGCCTGGCCGGTAAGCCGCCGCGCCTGCTGACGGGTAAGCCGGAAAGTGGCCTGGGGGCGTGCCGGCCTGGCTGTCGGCCAGGTAACGCCCTGCCACAGGCTGCCCGCTGCCGGGCCCGCGCTCCCCGGCGCTGTCCGCGGCGTAAGGATGCCCGGGCGCAGGTGAGCTGCTCAGTGCCCAGCCCGCAGGCGAACGC
>DASQSC010000681.1:0-3721 GCA_035642555.1 Streptosporangiaceae bacterium
CCGTCTCCCACGCCGTCGCGGCCGCGTCCCAGCCGGCCAGGCACTCGCCAGCCGGGGCGCCGTCGGCGCGGGCGGCCTCGGCAGCGACCACCGCCGCGTAGGCGTCGTGCACCGGGTTCAGCCGCGCTACCCGCGCGGCCCGCCGTGCCAGGTCCTGCCGGAGCCCGGCCGGATCGGCCGCGCCCGGGGGCAGCCTGATCCCGCTGACCTCGGCGCACGCCCGCATCGCCGTGGCCAGCAGCGCCCAGAGGTACCGCGGGTCGGCATGCGGGTTGTACCCGGGCAGTTCGCAGGCCGTCGCCAGCGCTCCGGCCAGGTGGCCAGCGGCGAGCCGGTAGTCCATCTCTAGCCGTGCCAGCGGCAGCGTGTAGTGGGCCTCCGCCGCCAGGCCCGCGGGCAGGGCGCTCAGCTCAGCGAGAGCATGTTCCGCGGCGGCCAGGTCGCCGCGGGCGACCGCGATCTCGCAGCGGATCAGCAGCGCATGGACCCGTCCGCGCGGCGGCAGGTCCAGGCCGAGGATCTCGGCCAGGGTTTCAGCCGCCTCGTCCCACTGTCCCGCGGCGGTGAGCGACTCGGCCAGGTTCCCGGCGATGGGCGCTGCGATCTGGCGGACTAGGCCGAGCTGCCGGGCCCGGGCCAGGCCCGCCTGGCCGGCTTGGATGGCCAGCTCATGGCTGCCGCGTCCGGCCAGCACATGGCTGGCCGTGAGGTATGCCCAGAGCTCGAGGTGCCCGTTACCGATGCGCGCCGCCTCGTCCCTGGCGCGCCACAGCGCGGGCAGGGTGTCTGCTCCCTGCTGCGCCGCGACGGCGGCCAGCAGCAGCACCGCCTCCGCCTGGGATTCCAGGTCGCCTAGCCGGTCAGCCAGGGCGCGCAGCTCCCCGGCGAGCCGTTCCGCCTCCTCGTGGTCGTCCTCCCGTCGCAGCGCCCAGCCCAGCTGCGCCATGACGCGGGCGCGCACCGGCGTTTCCGCGCCCGCCAGCCGCAGCGCCGCGCGCAGGTCATCGAGCTGCCCCGGCAGCAGCAACTCCCGCCGCAGGCCCGCCCGCCGCTGTAGCGCCGACGCGAGCCGCTGCGGGTCGGCTGCCCCGTCCAGCTCGGTGAGGGCCGACTCGATCAGGGTCAGGCCCCGCTCCGGCTCGCCCGCCCAGCGGGCGGCGTCGGCCGCCAGCAGGACCACGCTGACGTGGTCGGTCCCGGTGCGCCGGGTCGGCTCCGGTACCTGGTCCCACAGCTGCAGCACCTGCTCGGCCATCATCAGCTGCTCCGCGTAGGCGAACGATGCGCCGGCGCCTGCCGCTGCGTGCCAGGCCGCGATCATGGCGCGTTCCAGGTCACGCGCGCCCAGCCAGTGCCGTGCCACCTCGGCTGCCGCCGGCCCGGCGGAGCCCGGCGCCGGGGCGGCCTCGAGTGCCTGCGCGAAGCTCCGGTGTGCTTGGGCCCGTTCGCCGGGAAGCAGGTCTCCCAGGACCGCCTCACGGATCAGCTCGTGCCGGAACGCGTACCCGTCACCGTCGCCGACCAGCACGTTGCCCGCCACCGCGGGCCGCAGCGCGTCGGTCAGCGCCGCGTCGCCGCACCTGGCCACGGCGGCCAGCAGCGCGTGACCGGACCGGGAGCCGCCCACGGCCGCCGTGCGCAGCAGCCGCTGGGTCTCCTCCGGCAGGTCCTTCACGGTCGCGAGCAGCAGCTCGCGCAGCGTCTGCGGCAGGCCGGGACTGACGGTCCCGTCCTGGTTCAGCAGTGCCTCGGTGAACAGCGGGTTCCCGCCGCCGCGCCGGTATACGGCGGCGGTGACCTTCGGCGCCGCCGGGCGGCCGAGGATGCCTGCCAGCTGGGCGGCCACCTGATCGCGCGAGAGCCGGGGGAGTTCCAGCCGGCTGGCGCCCGGCAGCCGCTCCAGCCCGGCCAGGACCCGGCGCAGCGGATGATCGGCGGGCAGGCTGCCGGACCGGAACGTGACAACCATCAGCACGGGGGCGTCCCGCAGGTTGCGGGCCAGGAAGCTCAGCAGGTCGCAGGTGGGCCGGTCGGCCCAGTGCAGGTCCTCCAGCAGCAGGATCACCGGCTGCTGCCCGGCCAGTGCCTCCAGCAGCGCGAGCACCAGCTCGAACAGCCGGGCGCGGGCGGTCTCCGGTTCCGTCTCGGGCGGGACGCCGAAGTCGGGCAGCAACGCGGCCAGCTCCCCGGCGCCCGGCCCTGGCAGCAGCGCGGCCACCTCGGTGGCGCCCCGCTCGCGCACCAGCTGCCGCAGCGCGGCGGCGAACGGCGCATACGGCAGGCCGGGCGCGCTCAGCTCCACACAGCCCCCGCTCAGCACCAGCGCGCGGCCGCCCGCCCGCGCCGCGAACTCGGCGGCCAGCCTGGACTTGCCGCCCCCGGCTTCCGCGCCGACCAGCACGATTCCCGGCGTCCCGCCCGCCGCCGCGGCGAAGCTGGCCGCCAGTGCCGCCAGCTCGTCCTCGCGCCCAGCGAAAACCGGGCTCATCGTGCCACTGCCCACGCCCTCCAGCATGCCAGCGGGCCTGCCGCGTCACCTGCCAGCGGCCGGGCCAAGCCGCGCATCTGCGTCACCCGGCCGCCGCCGATACGTCACCCGGCCGCCGCCGAATACGTCGTCTTCCCGATCTGGCCGGGCCCGGCTTAGCGGCAGCATCAGGCACGAGACCGAACGAAGGAGGACCACGTGCAGGGATTCGACCCCGGGACGAGCTTCGGCTACGACGTGTCCCGGCGCTACGACGAGGACAGTCGGCGCGGAGACGAGGCCGAGACCGTCGCGTTCCTCGCCGGGCAGGCTGGCCGGCGCGGCGCGCTTGAGTTCGCGGTCGGCACCGGCCGGATCGCCCTCCCACTCACCGAGGCGGGCGTGCAAGTGGACGGCATCGAGCAGTCGCAGGACATGGTTGACCGCATGCGCGAGAAGCCCGGCGGCGCCGCCATCGACGTGACCATCGGGGACATGTCCCTGGTGACCACCGGGCGCAGCTACGGGCTCGTCTACCTCGTGTTCAACACCATCGGCAACCTGCTCACCCAGGACGATCAGGTCCGCTGCTTCCAGAACGCCGCCCGTCACCTGGCGCCCGGCGGCGTGTTCGTCGTCGAATGCCGCGTGCCTGCCGCTCCGGCCCGGCCCGGTCACCAGTTCGTGGATGCCGAGGAGGTCGAGGTGGGGCACGTCGTGCTTGGCGTCTGCCGCTACGACCCGGTGTCCCAGATCCTCGACAACAACCACGTCCGGATCAGCGCCGACGGCATCATCCTCGACCCGATCCGGCTGCGGCTGGCGCATGCGCCAGAGTTCGACCTCATGGCGCGGATCGCCGGGCTCCGGCTGCGGGAGCGCTGGGGAGGCTGGAACGGCGAGCCCTACACGGCCGTCAGCTGGCGCCACGTCAGCGTCTACGAGCTGTCGGCCGGTCAGTGATCAGCCGGGCCGCCGTAGCGGTCGAGGATCCCGCGGGCGACCGGTCCGGCAGCGGGACGAGCCCCTCTGACCAGCCCGTTCCCTGCGACAGGCCGGGCGGGCCGGCGGGTTTGCGGGAGTGTCCGCGGGTAGCCAGGACGTCATGCGCAGACTCCCTGGCCGCGGCGCAGCGCCCCGCGACTGGGCTTACTTCCTGCTGATGGGGACCTGCCTGGCACTCTTCGTGCTGGCGTGGGCGCTGGTCCGGATGTACTCGGTGACGGCTGCGGTGGTGATGTCGGCGGTCGCGCT
>DASQSC010000682.1:0-3875 GCA_035642555.1 Streptosporangiaceae bacterium
GCTGACCGCGCTGGCGTCGCGGGCAGGCGACCGGGTGGACCTGATCGCGTTCGACCGGCGGGTCCGGGCGCGGGTGGCGGGGACGCCCCGCCCGGCCGTGCTGCCGGCGGTCGCGGACGCGATGGCGGGCCTGGAGCCCGAACTGGTCGAGACTGACGCCGCCGCGCTCGCCAGCGCGGCGCTGACGGCAGCGGGCCACCGGTGCCTGATCGTGCTGCTCACCGACCTCAACCCGGCGGCGGTCACTGACGGCCTGCTGCCCCGCCTGCCGCTGCTCGCCGCCAGGAACGAGGTGCTGGTGGCGGCGGTGGCCGACCCGGCGCTGGCGGAGCTGGCGGCCGGCCGGGGTGACGCGGCCCGGGTGTATGAGGCGGCCGCTGCCGAGCAGGCCCTTGCCGCCCGCCAGCGGGTGTCCGCGCTGCTGCGGCGGTGCGGGGCGCGGGTGACGGACGCGCCGCCGGACCAGCTGCCCGCCGCCCTGGCGGACGCCTACCTGGCCCTCAAGGCAGGCGGACGGCTGTAACGGCCGCCCGCCGGCCGTCAGCACGCCGGGGGCGCCTCACCCACTGACCGGCACCGCCGCTGGTGCCTCGGCGATGTCCGGCGTGAGCCCGGCGCGCTCGGCCCGGCGGCCCGCCACGATCACGTACCCGAGGAACGCGGCCTCGGCCGCGGCACCGATCAGGATCCGGGCCCAGGCCGGCAGCGGCGACGGGGTGACGAACGCCTCGATCGCGCCCGACACGAGCAGGACCACGATCAGCCCGAGCGCGATGGTCACCGAGGCGCGGCCCTCCTCGGCGAGCGCCCTGGACCGCGGCCGCGGTCCGGGATCGATCACGGTCCAGCCCAGCCGCAGGCCGGTCGCGGCCGCCAGGAACACCGCGGTCAGCTCCAGCATCCCGTGCGGCAGCACCAGCGCGAAGAACAGCACCCCCCGGCCATGCGAGATCATGAGCCCCGCTGACACTCCGAGGTTGGCGGCGTTGCTGGCCAGCAGCCACAGCGTGGGCAGCCCCAGCAGGATGCCGAAGATCAGCGACTCGGCCGCCACCCACGCGTTGTTGGTCCACACCTGGGCGGCGAACGCGGGCGGCGCATAGGTCGAGTAGTAGTGCTGGAACTGGTGGTACACCAGGTTCCGGACCGACGCCCGCGGCAGCAGGGCCGCCTGCACCGCCGGCGAGCGGGCGACCCACCAGCCGATGAGGAAGGCGGCCAGCAGCGACCCGGCCGCGGTCGCCAGCCACCACCAGCGCGCCCGGTAGGCCATGGCCGGGAACGATACGAGCGCGAACCGGCCGGCCGCGGCCCAGCTGGGCGTTTCCGCCCCGGTGACGGCCGCCCGGGCCCGCGCGACCCGGCTCGACAGCGAAGCCGTCAGCACCGGGTCGTGTCCCGCCGAGCGGACGGCCGACAGGTGGGTGGCGGTCCGCTGGTACAGCGTGACCAGCTCGTCGATCTCGGCACCAGACAGCCGGCGCCGCCGCCTGACGAGGGCGTCGAGCCGCCGCCACTCCGCCTCGTGAGCGGCGGCGAAGGCGTCGGCGTCCACGGGGAAACCCTAGCGGCCCGGCGGCTGGCCGCGGTGCCCGCGCGGGCACGGGCCGCCCGCGCGGCCACCCGCAGGCTGGCTCCCGCTCGTTAGGGTGTGGCGGTACATTTCTTCCGCCGGACCGGAGAGGAACGGGGATAGCCGTGGCTGAGGTGGTCACCGGCGAAGCCGTGATCCTCGAAGTCCCCTGCGCGCGTTTTCCCAGCCGCCTGCTCGCGCTGGTCATCGACCTGGTGACGCAGCTTGTGCTGCTCGCGATCCTGACCGGGGTCAGCGCGGCTGCCACCTTCGGCCCGGGCAGCCGCGCCTCCGCGGCGGCGCTCCTGGTCACCGCGTTCGTCCTGGTCGCCGTCGGTTACCCGGTGATCTGGGAAACCCTGAGCCGCGGCCGGTCGCCGGGGAAGCTGGCACTGGGCCTGCGGGTCGTCAGCGACGACGGCGGGCCGGAGCGGTTCCGGCAGGCACTGGTGCGGGGCCTGGCAGCGGCGGTGGAGATCTGGGGGCTGGCCGGCTGCCCGGCGCTGATCTGCTCACTGGTGTCGGCGCGGGGCAAGCGGCTCGGGGACGTGTTCGCCGGCACGTTCGTGATCCAGCAGCGGCTCCCGGCCCGGCAGGCCCGCGCCGCACCGCCCCCGGTCCCCCCGCAGCTCGCCGGTTGGGCCGCCGGGCTGGAACTATCCGGGCTCACCGACCGGCTGGCCGAGACCGCCCGGCGGTATCTGGGCCGGCTGCCCGAATTGCACCCCGCCGCCAGGGACGAGCTCGGCCAGCGGATAGCCGCCGAGGTCAGCGCCCGGGTCAGCCCGCCTCCGCCACCAGGAACGCCCGCCCCCGCTTACCTCGCCGCGGTGCTGGCCGAGCGCACCCGCCGGGAGCAGGCCCGGCTGGTGCCCGGTGCCGGGCCGGGCGGACCCGCACCCGCGCCAGTGCCGGGCGAATCCGCACCCGCGCCAGTGCCGGGCGGCCCCGCACGCGCGCCCGGAAGGACCGCACCCGCGCCCAGCGGGCCGGCGGCGGTGCCGGGCGCGACCGCTGCCGCGGGCGGGGCAGCATGGGAGGCGGAGGAGAAACCCCCTAGCCGGCCTGGGGAGGCCGGAGACCAGCCTGATGACAGCGCCGGAGGAGACGGCCGGTCCGCGCCGAAGGCAGGCGGGTTCGCGCCGCCAGCCTGACGCCGGCCGTGCGGCGGTCGCGGCCGCCCCCGCCAGGGACGCTTAGCGGCGCCAGGGACACGCCCTAGCCGCGCCAGGACCCCGCTCAGTGGCGCCAGGTCCGCAGGTAGTCCTGCTGAGCGGGGGACAGCACGTCGATCTGCGCTCCGGCCGCCGCCAGGGCCAGCCTCGCGATCTGGTCCTCGATGGCAGCCGGGACCGGGTAGACGCCCGCCGACAGGCCCTCGTTGTCGCCTGCCTGGCCCGCCACCCAAGCCAGCGCCAGTGCCTGGCCCGCGAAGGAAACGTCCATCACGGAGGCCGGGTTACCTTCCGCCGCGACCAGGTTGACCACCCGGCCCTCGGCCAGCAGCAGCAGCCGCCGCCCGTCCGCCAGCTGGTACTCGTCGGTGTGCGGGCGGACGTCATAGCTGACGCTGACGGCCTGGCCGACCAGGGCCGGCAGGTCGATCTCCACATCGAAGTGGCCGGCATTCGCCAGCATCGCGCCGTCCCGCATGATCGCCAGCTCCGGCCCGCTGATCACGTCCCGGGAACCGGTCGCGGTGATGAACACGTCACCGAGCGGTGCGGCCTGCTCCATCGGCATCACCCGCAGCCCGGACATGATCGCTTCCAGCGCCCGCACCGGGTCCGTCTCGGTCACGATGACCTGGGCGCCGAGCCCGCGGGCCCGCTCGGCGATGCCCCGGCCGCACGCCCCGTACCCGGCCACCACCACCACTTTCCCCGCCAGCAGCAGGTTGGTTGCCCGGATGATGCCGTCCAGGGTGGACTGCCCGGTCCCGCAGGTGTTGTCGAACACGCGCTTGGTCGCGGTCTCGTCGGCGGCCACCACCGGGAACCCCAGCGCTGACTCGGCGGCCATCCGCCGCAGCCGCAGCACGCCGGTGCTGGTGGACTCGCAGCCGCCGCGGACGCCGGGGAGCAGGTCGGCGCGCTCGGCGTGGAGCGTGTTCACCAGGTCCCCGCCGTCGTCCATGATCAGGTCCGGGCCGGGCGCCAAGGCCTGGTGGATGTGGTCGTGGTAGGTCCGCGGGTCGGCGCCGGCCCGGGCGAACACCACCGCCGCGCCGCTGGCGGCCAGCGCGGCGGCGATGTCGTCCTGCGTCGACAGCGGGTTGGAGGCCGCCAGCAGCACCCGGGCC
>DASQSC010000683.1:0-4541 GCA_035642555.1 Streptosporangiaceae bacterium
GTCCCGGCCGGGCAGGCCGGCAGGCTGAACAGCGCTCAGGTGCGCAGCAGCCGGTCGCACACCCGGGCGCCGGCCTTCCCGTCGTCCAGCGGGCAGTACTTGGCGGCGAAGGCCCGGTAGGAATCCGCGTACGCCGGCCCGAGCGAGTCGGTCTCGGTGACCGCCGCCAGCACCTCGTCGGATGTGGCCAGCAGCGGGCCCGGCGCCTCGGCCTCGAGGTCGAAGTAGAACCCGCGCAGCTGGTCCCGGTAGGCGGCCAGGTCGTAGGTGAAGAACAGCATCGGCCGCCCGGTCACCGCGAAGTCGAACATCGCCGATGAGTAGTCGGTGATCAGCACGTCGCTGATGAGGAACAGCTCGGAGATGTCCGGGTAGGCCGTGACGTTGATGACGAACCCGGGCCGCGAGCTGGCGGGAACGTCGCTGGCCATGTGATGGTGCCCGCGGACCAGGACCACGTAGTCGCTGCCCAGCACCTGCCACGCCCGTTCCAGGTCGAGCCGCAGGTCGAAACGGTACTTGCCGGACGCGTAGAACTGGTTGTCGCGCCAGGTCGGCGCGTACAGCACCACGCGCTTGCCGTCCGGGATGCCGAGCCGCCGCCGTATCTGCCCGGCCACCGGCTCGCCGCGCGCCAGCACGTCGTTGCGCGGGTAGCCGTACTCGCAGATCTCGCCCTCGAACCGGAAGGCCCGCCGCAGGATGGGGGTGCTGAACGGGTTCTGCGACAGCAGCAGGTCCCACTTGGCGACGTCGCTGGCCAGGTGATCGAAGTAAGCGGTGCCGCTGGCGAACTGCGGGCGGCCGATATCGAAGCCGATCCGCTTCAGCGGCGTGCCGTGCCAGGTCTGCAGGTAGACCTGGTCCTCCCGCTTGCGGAAGTACGACAGCATGTCGTCGTTCGAGATCACGTACCGGCACCGGGCGAGCGCCTCGAAGTACTCCTCGGTCCCGGTGAGCACCACCCGGGAGCCGGGCGGCGCGGCCGCACTGTAGTCGTTCACCGCCCAGATGTGCTCGCGGTCATCACCGCGGCGGCGCAGTTCCTCGGCGATGCCGCGCGGGTTGTCGGTGCACTGCTTGCCCTTCCAGCTGACCAGCAGCACCGCGTCCCGGAGCGGCCGCCGCGACTGGATCGGGTAGACCGCCTTCCGCAGCACCCGCTGGTTGAAGCTGCCCTGCTCCGGCAGCCGGAGCCGGGGCTCGGCGGTGATCAGCGGCGCGTCGTAGCCGGCGGTGGTGAAGGCATACAGCTTCGGCCCGACCGCGACCTTCTTGTGGGAGATGCCGTCAAGCCGGGCGTGGTCATACCCGGCCGGCTGGGCGCCGGGGCTGCCGGGCCGGCGGGCCAGGATGTCCCACTGCCCGTCGTGCAGCGGCAGCGGCTCGCCGAACCTCGGCATGGCGCCGGGCCTGACCTCGGCCGAGAACCGGTCGCCGTCCCGCTGCAACGGCACCGGGTGCTGGTCGCTGGCGTCGCGGCGGTCCAGCAGCAGTTCCAGGCCGTCCCCGGCCGGGCCGGGGTAGCTGCCGCGCAGCACCAGCGTGCCGTCGGCGGTCCAGGAGTGCTCGTCTATCACCGGCCGGGGCGCGCGCTCGGCCAGGGCGACGTTGCCGTACTGGGTCCGTTCGACCGCGATCTCCAGTTCCCCGGCCGGCAGCCTTGCCTCGCCGATCCCGGCCGGGAACGTGACCCGGGACCGGCCCTGGCCCGCGGGCTTGAGGTACAGGTCCCAGGCAGCCCCGCCCTCCTCGCCGGCCAGCGGGAGGAACCCGGCCTCGGCCGCCGGAGCGGGCAGCGCGGCCAGCGGGATGGTGCCGCGGACCCGGGCCGGGCCGGCCGCCGGGTCGCGGGTCACGGTGGCGGCGAACGCCTGCGTGGCCCGCCCGCCCTGCCGGGCCAGCACCAGCTCGGCGGAGCCGGGCAGGGGCGCGCCCGCCGGCAGGTCGAGGGTGACGTCCAGCGCGACGCCGTCGGCGGTCAGGTCGAAGCCTGCCAGCCGGGCCGGCGTCCGCAGCACGCCGACGTGCAGGTGCCGGCCCACCCAGGTGGGACGGACCTGCAGGCCGGGCATGGGCTCGAGCACGCCGGGGCGGCCGGCGTCACCCAGCGCCGGGCTGTGCACCCGGGAGGGGCGCCACACGCCGTGCCCGCGGACCAGGATCAGGCAGTCCCAGTCCCCGGTCAGCCACCGGCCGGCGATCCGGAACCAGCGGGAGCTGATCTCGCACCGGAACCCGGCCCACGCGTAGTCGTACCGGTCCTGCCGGGACAGCGTGGTGGCCTGGGGGTGCCGGAACGAGGTGGCCAGCGACACGATCGGGGGCCGCAGCCGCCGCCGCGGCCGGAGGATGATGATCTTGTTGGTGTAGCGGCGCCGGGAGATGTCGATGGACCGGACGTACGCCATCCCGGCGATGACCAGGTTCCCGCGCTGCCAGGTAACGCTTTCGACCTGAACGAACGGGTCCAGCTCGCGCCAGTGCGGCCGGTAGACCCAGGCCGGTATCCGCAACTGCGGATCGGTGCGCAGCGGCAGGTCCGCGCGCAGCCGGCCGTGCCTGCGGACGACCGGGATGGTGGCCACCGGCTGGTCGAGCAGCCAGGTCAGGAGCCCGAGCAGGGCCTGGTCCAGCCGCCGCTGGGTCAGGTAGTAAGCCAGCTTCTGGGTCGCCGGGAGGCTGCGCAGCACCCTGCGGTCAACCTGGTCCAGGTAGGCGCTGGTGAGGTCGAAGTACTCGCGCCGGTAGCCCTCGTCCACCCGGTACAGGTCGCGCACGTACAGCCAGAGGTCGTTCACCAGCGCCTTCCGCTGGTGCTGGCGCAGGGTCTTGCGGGGGGCGTGGGCGCGGAGGAAGCCGTCGATCTCGAGCAGTGCGGTGAGGCGGTCGCGCAGGTTCTGGATGTCGGCGCGGTTCTGGGTGATGGAGAACGCGCCCGCCGCCCGCTCGCGCCAGTAGTAGATGTAGTCCGGCACCACGTCCACGGCCCTGGCCAGGACGTGGGCCTTGGTCATGAGCCGCAGGTCCTCCCAGACCACGCCCTCCGGGTAGGTCAGCTGGCGAGCGTCCCAGAACGACCGGCGGAACAGCTTGTTCCAGACCGAGATGTCATACAGGAGTTCCGGGCTGCGGGTGACGTGCGTGCCGATCTTCCTGCCCTTGATGGCCTTGGCGTGCAGCAGCGACGGCCGGATGCCGTCGGTGGCGATCCGCTGCACGGCGCCGGACACGAAGTCCGAGCCTGAGCTCTCCAGCGTGTGCAGCAGCACCTCGTAGGCGTGCGGCGGCAGCATGTCGTCGCCGTCCACGAACGCGAGGTACTCGCCCCGGGCCCGCCCGATGCCCCGGTTGCGGGCCCCGCCGGGTCCCCCGTGCGGGCTCTGGATCAGCGTGAACCGGGGATCGGAGGCGGCCCAGCGGCGGGCGATCTCCGGGCCGTTGTCGGCCGACCCGTCGTCCACCATGATCACTTCGAGGTCGGGGAACGTCTGCCCGGCGATGGACCGCAGGCAGTCGCCGAGATCGTCGCCGTTGTTGAAGAACGGGACAACGACGCTGATGCGGGGATCGCTCACCTGGCCGCTCCGGCCGCCCGGTCCCAGCCCAGGGCGACGGGGTCATAGCCGCGCTCCACGTAGATCTGGTGCCAGATCGAGAAGACCATGAGCACCCAGATCTGGCGCCAGGTCACCTCCGGGTCGCCGGCCCGGAACCGTTCCAGCAGCCGGAGCGCGGCCTGCCGGTTGATCCACCGGTCGGTCTGCGCCTGCCGCAGCAGCGCGTCGGCGTAGCCGTAGGCATCGCCCTTGAGCCAGTGCCCGATCGGCACCGGGAACCCGAGCTTGGCCCGCTCGGCCGCCGCCCTGGGCAGCACCTCGCTCATCGCCGCCCGCAGCGCGACCTTGGTGGTGCCCGCGCCGATCTTCTCGTCCCTGCCGAGCCGCGCCGCCACCGCCATCACTTCCCGGTCCAGGAACGGGACCCGCAGCTCCAGGCTGTGCGCCATCGTCATCCGGTCGGCCTTCACCAGGATGTCACCCTGCAGCCAGGTGTTGATGTCGATGAGCTGCATGGTGGCCACGTCGTCCAGGCCCGCCTCGGAGGCCTGGTCGTACACCGGGTCGGTGACGTCGTAGGGCGTGGCCGGCCCGGATCCTGCCAGCTCGTCCACCAGGCCGTCCGGGCTGACGTGCGCGTTCCCGATGTACCGGTGCCGCAGCGGGGTGGAGGTGCGCTCAAGCAGGCCGCGGCCCCTGACCCCGGGCGGGATCAGCTCCGCCGCCCGCTTGATCGGCATGCGGCCCCAGCCGGGCAGCCGTTCGGCGGCCCGCACCATGCCGGGCTGGTGGTAGATGGCGTACCCGCCGAACAACTCGTCGGCGCCCTCGCCCGACAGTACGACCTTGACGTGGCGGCTGGCCTCGCGAGCCACGAACCACAGCGGGATCGCGGCGGCGTCGGCCATCGGGTCGTCCAGGTGCCAGATGATCTGCGGCAGGTGCCGGAAGAACTCCTCCTGGCTGATGACGTAGCCCTGG
>DASQSC010000684.1:0-7734 GCA_035642555.1 Streptosporangiaceae bacterium
TACCGGGCCGCGGTGGTGACGTCGAGGAACGGGACCAGCCGCTTGATCTCGGCCGGCCCGATCAGCTCGGAGTCGACGCCCTCCGACTTGTTGACCTCCGCCCGCCACCGCATCGTCCGCAGCGAGGCGTCGCTGTGCGCCAGTGTCAGGTGCCCGCGCTGCGAGAACATCACGTTGTAGTCGAGGCCGGTGGCCAGCCGCTGGTACAGCTGGAGCGACCGGTCGTAGAACCTGACCCCCTCCGGCGTCAGGTAGTTCGACCGCAGGATGGCGGTGTTACGCCCGGAACCGCCGGCCCCGATATACCCCTTCTCCAGCACCGCCACGTCGGTGATCCCGTGGTTGGCGGCCAGGTAGTACGCGCAGGCCAGCCCGTGCACGCCGCCGCCGACGATGACCGCGTCATAGCTGCTCTTCACCGGCCGCGGCTGCCAGGCGGGGGGCCATTCGCGGCGGCTCAGCCCCCGGCGCAGCAGCCCTGCCGCTGAGTACCGGGCCGGGTAGCCTGCCTGGCGCCGGCCACGCGGGCGGCCGTTCGCGCTCACCGGCACAGTCGCTCCTTCCCTCCCGGACCGGGGTTCCAGGGCCGGACCGCCGCCAGGCTACGCCAGGGGTGATCAGCGGTCGAGCCGGCCCGGGCGAGCGCCCGGGCGGGCGGTTGTCAGCGCCGCGATCACGGCGGGAAAGACGGCGTCGGCGCGGCCGGCCAGCTCGGCATCGGACAGCAACTGGACCGGGTGCGGGATGTAGGCCATCCGGCAGTCGGGCATGCCGAGCAGCCGCGCCTGCTCGATAGCCTCATCGGCGAACGGCGCGGTTGCGACGCCTACCGCCGGGATGCCCCTGCGTTCAAGATGGACCAGGTCGCACACACTGCACGACGTGCAGGAGCCTCAATCGGCGAGTGCCTCCACGACCAGGCCGCCGCGGGCGGCGATGTCGTGGATCACGGTGAGGGCCGCAGGCTTGGAGAAGATCTCCTTCGTGACGCGGGCCGTGGCCACGCCCTCCGCCCGCAGCAGCGTCTCCACCCGGTCCAGGAACTCGGCGCCGCGGTTCTTCCGGATGTCGAGCAGCACCGCCCGGCTGCCCCGGAGGCTGGCCGGGGCCGGCGCGAGCGGTTCCGGTTCGGCGACCCGCTCGTCGATGGGGCTCACGTAATCAGCGGCCAACTGGCACCACCTCCCGGGAGACGATCTCGTACCCCATGCCGCTGCAGGGGCCGAGGACTGCGGAGAAACGCCCGGCCTCACCACCGGCCACGACCAGGACGATAGCTTCCGGCGACGCCCACTTGGGCACCAGGGCGGCCGGATCGGCGGCGTGCACGAACGGGGTGGTCTCACCGCGCCGGAGCTCAGCGGCCGGCTTGCGCACCGCCTCGAACATGAAACGCCGCAGCCGCTGCTTGCTCCACCCGGCGGCGCGGAACATCTCCGCGTGCTCCGGGCAGATCACGAACACCTGCGGCTCCTCGAGCGGCCACCAGTTGGTGCTCCAGGCGCTGGCCGCCGCCCAGCCGAGAACGTGCGCCAGGTCCTCGGGGGTGCGGCTGCGGTGCTCGGAGACCGATAGCGGGGCGTCGCTCCCGATGACCGTGACGACGGACTGATCGGGCCGGAAGCCGCGCTCGGCGTGCAGCGGCGGCCAGGGGCTGGCTTCCTCGTCCTCGGCGAGGCAGAAACCGACCTTGCCCATCTGCCCCAGGGTGGCCCGGTCCAGCTTGCCCGGCACTCCCTGGCCGGTGAGCGTGACCAGCAGCCGCAGCGCCCGGCCGATGGTGAGATTCGCCCGGAAGCCCGGCCCGAGCGCGCCGATGCCGCTGTGGAGCCCGATTGCCTCCCGCACCGGCCCGTTCACCACCACCAGCTGGCCGGCCGGCTGCGTGGTCACCGCCTGGCCGCGGAGATTGAAGGCGGGGTCGAGCGCGGCCCGGGCCGCCGCGACCACCACCGGGAAGTACGCCGGACGGCATCCGGCGAGCACGGCGCAGGCGGCTACCCGCGCCAGCGTCGCCTCGCCCAGCGCAGGCGGGACGGGGCCGAGGGACGTGCTCCCGTCGGCCCCGGCGAGCATCGCCTCGACCCGGTCCGGCGTGGGCGGGACCACCGGCAGCCCGTCGGTCCAGCCGCGCTCGAACATCTCCTCGATGTCGTCGGTCCCCGCCGGGGCCGACATCGCCGCCGCCAGTTCCGGGTCGAGAGCGGCCTTCGACGCGCAGCCCGGCTTCTGCCGCGGCTGCGCGGCGGGCGGATCGGTGAGCCGGGCCCCGAGGAGCGCTCCCGCCTTCTGCACGAGTGCCTGCAGCGACGGGTGATCCCATCCGGTCACCGTGCCGACGATCGTCCCTGCCCGGTCGACCAGGACCGCTGTCGGCACCGAGACCAGGCCGTAGGCCCGCGACGTCGGGTACGGCGGCTCCTGCGACAGCACCCGGCCGGTCCAGCCCCGGCGGCGCGCCACCCGCACGGCCACCTCCAGCGGATCCTCGAACACGGCGGCGCTGGCAAGCCCGGCGGCTTCCCAGTCCTGGCACAGGGAGCCGAGCCGGCGCAGCGCCATCGCGGAGGTGGGGCATTCCTCGGAGACGAACAGCAGCAGTGCGCAGCCGCCGGCGGCGAGCTCGCCGATGGTGACCGCGCCCGGGTCGGTCCCGCGGACTGCCAGCTCAGGGGCGGGACGGCCGGCGCCGACCGGGCTGGGGTGGCTCACGGTGCTCCATCCTAAGCTCGGTCTTCCCGGCCGCCCGCAGGGATCAATGCTCCTCACCACCCGGCTTCTCGGTGTCATGGGTTTCGCCGGGCCCGGCGCTGCGGCGGGGGCGGCACGGGCTTGCCAGCCAGCGCCCGCTCCCGCGGGATGACAACGATCTCGCCGGAGGCCCTGCGCACGGTGAACGAGGCGTCATCGGCCGCGGCCAGGATCCCAAGGACATCAGCGACCTCATCACCCCCGCCGGCAGCCGGCCGGCGCCAGCGCACCACGACCCGCTTCCCGATATCAGCCGCGGTCAGCCGGACTTCAAGCCGGTAACGCATGGTCCTCACCAGCCGGCGATGTGGCGGTCCGCCCGGTCACTGACGGCCCTTCGCAACGGGGCGGGCTCGCAGGCATACCCATCCCTCGGGAAGGTTCCCGGAATCGAGAAATGCCCGCAGCCGGCCTGCCGCTGCCGCGGGCAGCGCGTCCTCGGCTCGCGGGTAGAGGATTTTCTCCCCCTTCAGGTTGTGGTGCAGTGCTGGGCGGTACGGCAGCGGGCGCGCCCGGGGCCGGTGCCGGCGGCCAGCTCGCGTTCCGCCGATTCCAGCGTCCCCCATAGTTGCGCGTGCTCGCGCAGCATGACGAGTATCGGGCTCCGGCGCCAGCAACTTGACCTGCATGCCCCTCCCTGCCCCGCTGGTTCCGGCCCTGGCCGGCGCACTGCTGGCCGAGGCCGGCAGAGCAGAGAAGCGGCCCGGGTCAGGCACATTTATACGAAATTTCTAGTTTAAATGGCCGCCCCGGCGGCGGTGCGCTCTCCCGGAAGGCTTGCGATACGCGCCTCCAGCGCGGCGCACACGTCATCGAGGAGCTGCCCGGTCCCGGGGCTGGTGGCCTGCATCCGCCGGTACCGGGCCCACTCGCACCCGGTGGCCAGCCGGTCGGCGACAAGCCGATGTGCCCGGTCCGGGCTGAGCCAGCCAGGGGGAATCCAGCTCCACGGAATGCCCTTCGCAAGCGAGCGCACCCGCCCGTCGGGCGCGACGCCCGCTGCCGCCAGGTACCCCGCCACCCGGTCCGCCCACTCCCGGCACTGCGCAGCGGCTTCGCGCAGCCAGTCGCCGAGTTCGGCTGCCTCCTGGCTGGCGAGCACCACCCAGCGGACATGATCACAGACGACGGCGAGGCGCAGCAGGTCCCCGAGTTCCCGCTGCAGTTCGATGTATTCAGCCTGATTGTCCATTGCCTGCCCCGCAGGAGCAGCCTCCTGCCAGGAAACCTCCCCGGTCCTACCGTCCGCCTACGGCTGGCGAAGCCGGCGCCTGTACCGCCGGGATCAGTATTTGCAGTATAGATTGTTAAAACAGGACATGGCAGGTGGTACTTGCAAGTGATCGCTGGCCGCAGGCCGGCGGGCGTGGCGCCCGCCGGCCCTTGACGAGAAGGCGCAGCCGCCAGCAGGCTGACGCAGGGCAGGATGCCGCCGCGGCGCAGGCTCGGGGTATGACGATGGCCGACGGCCGTGGCTGCGTGCCGTGGCTCCGGCAAGGGGAGGTACCGATGGCGAGCATCACGAGCAACGGCCGCGAGGCATACCCGGCCCGCAGGCTTCCGGCTCCTGAGCTGAGCGAGATCCGGCCGTGACCGTTGAGGGACTCCGGTGAAAGTCAAGGAGATCATGACCACGAGAGTGGTGACGGTCACCGCGGACACCCCGGTACCGGTGGTCGCCGGCCTGCTGCGGGAGAACCGGATCAGCGGCATGCCCGTGATCGATGCCGAAGGCACCGTTGTGGGCCTGGTCAGTGAGTACGACCTGCTCGCCCGGAGCGGCGAGACGGCAGGTGAGGTGATGACCCCGTCGGTGATCAGCGTCAGTGAGGACACCGAGGTGGAGGATGTGCGGCACCTGCTGGTGGAGCGGCGGATCCGCCGGGTCCCGGTGCTGAGCGGCCAGCGGCTGGCCGGGATCGTCAGCCGCGGCGATGTGGTGGCGCTGCTGACCACCGAGTGGGTGTGCCAGGTGTGCGGTGAGGCAGTCCGCGGTCAGCACCCGCCGCCCCAGTGCCCGAAGTGCCAGGCCAGTTCCGAGCGCTTCGTGATGCAGGACCCGAGCCCGGGAGACTGAGCCGGGATCTCAGGGCCACCCGGGGCCGGCACGGTGCTGGGGACCGCGGTCGGTCACCGCCCGGCACTGAGACCGCGCCGCATGTGCCGCAACGGGAACCGAGGAGGGCAGCGTCAACCATGGCCGAAGGCCGAGCGCAGAAGGCCGCCAGCAGCAGTGCCGGCGCGCGGAGAGGGCAGTCCCGCACCCGGAGCCCGGCCCGCACCCGGAGCCCGGCCGGCCACCGGGCCGCGTCCGGCGGCGAGGACCCGGCCGTGCTGCGCGGGTACTACCGGCAGATGGTGCTCATCCGCGCCTTCGAAGTGCGCGCCGCCGAGATGTACACACGCGCCAAGATCGGCGGCTACTGCCACCTCAACCTGGGCGAGGAGGCCACCGTGGTGGGGCTGGTGGCTGCGCTCCGGGAGGACGACTACCTGTTCACGACCTACCGGGAGCACGGGTACGCGCTGGCCCGCGGCGCCGATCCCGGCCGGGTGATGGCCGAATTGTTCGGGCGCGTGGACGGGCTTTCGCGGGGGCGGGGCGGGTCGATGCACCTGTTCGACCCCGGCATCCGGCTGCTGGGCGGCTACGGGATCGTCGGCGGCCAGCTGCCCCCGGCGACCGGCGCCGCGTTCGCGCTGGCCTACCGGGGCGGGCCCGGGCCGGACCGCCCGGCCGTGATGTGCCTGCTCGGGGACGCCACCACCAACATCGGCGCATTCCACGAGTCGCTGAACCTGGCCGCGCTGTGGCGGCTGCCGATCGTGTACGTGATCGTGAACAACCATCTCGGCATGGGCACCCCCGTGGAAGCGGCGGCGGCCGAGCCCGACCTGTGGAAGCGCGGCTGCTCCTACCGGATGCCCGGCCAGCGAATCGACGGCAACGATGTGCTCACGGTGCGTGAAGCAGCCCGCGCCGCCCTGGAGCAGGCCCGCGGCGAGTACCAGCCGGTGCTGCTGGAGGCCGTCAGCTACCGGCTGCGCGGCCACTCGGTCGTCGATCCCGCCAAGTACCGGACCGCCGAAGACACCGAACGGCTGCGCCGCGGCGACCCCCTGCCCGCATTCAGGGCCGGGCTTGTCGCCGACGGGACCCTGGACGAGCAAGCAGCGGCGGCCATCGACGCGGAGGCGGACCAAACGGTGGCCGCCGCCGTGGACTACGCCGATGCCAGCCCGTCCCCCGACGTGAGCACGTTGTTCGACTATGTGTATGCCACCCCCGTCGCCGGCACCTACCAGGGGCTGCCCGGCGACCCGGCGGCCGGCACCGGGGAGGGGAGCCAGTGACTCGCATGGGCACGGGCGCCGGGCGGTGGCGCCGATGGCGGTGATCAGCTACCGGCAGGCCCTGCACGACACGCTCCGGGCCGAGCTGCAGCGGGATGAGAACGTCCTGCTGCTCGGCGAGGAGATCGGCGTCTTCGAAGGCTCCTACAAGATCACCGCCGGGCTGCTGGCGGAGTTCGGGCCGCGCCGGGTGCGCGACACCCCCATCTCCGAGGAGGGCTTCACCGGCGTCGCCATCGGGGCAGCGATGATGGGCCTGCGCCCGGTGGTGGAGATCATGACGATCAACTTCAGCCTGCTGGCCATCGACCAGATCGTCAACAACGCCGCGAAGATGCGGTCGATGTTCGGCGGCCAGGCCAGCGTGCCGCTGGTGATTCGCACCCCCGGCGGCGGCGGCCAGCAGCTGTCGGCCACCCACTCGCAGAACCTGGAGGTGTGGTACGCCCACGTGCCCGGGCTGAAGGTGGTCGCCCCGGCCACCCCTGCCGACGCCAAAGGCCTGCTCACCGCCGCGATCCGCGACGACGACCCGGTCATCATGCTGGAGAACCTGGCACTTTACAACACCCGGGGCGAGGTGCCCGACGGGGAGCATGCCGGTCAGATAGGGCAGGCCGCGGTGCTCAAGCCGGGCAGCGACATCACGGTCATCGGATACTCCCGGGCTGCCGTGATCGCGCTCGACGTCGCCCGCCGGCTGGCAACCGACGGGGTCTCCGCTGAGGTCATCGACCTGCGCAGCCTCCGGCCGCTGGACCGGGACACCGTCTGCGCCTCGGTGCGCAAGACCAGCCGCGCGGTGATCGTTGAGGACGACTGGCTGAGCTACGGCATCGGCGCCGAGATTGCCGCCACTATTGCCGAGGGCGCATTCGACTACCTCGACGCCCCCGTGCGGCGGGTCGCCGCGGCGGAGGTGCCGCTCCCGTATGCCAAGCCGCTGGAGCTGGCCGCCCTTCCCGACGCGGCGGTGCTCACCCGGGTCATCCGCCAGACCCTCGACGCCACCCGGTACCCGCGCTAGGAGAGGTTAATGCCTGACGTGCTCATGCCCCGGCTGTCGGACACCATGGAAGAAGGCATGCTCAGCCAGTGGCTCAAGCATGAGGGCGACCAGGTCCGCAAGGGCGACCTGCTGGCGGTGATCGAAACCGACAAGGCCGCCATGGAGATGGAAGCCTACGACGAGGGAGTCCTCACCCGCATCCTGGTCCAGGAGGGCGCATCGGCCCCCATTGGCACCCCCATCGCCGTCATCGGCGGGCAGCCCGCCGCGCCGTCGGTTTCCTCCCCTTCTCCCGCCCCCGAAGCGGCACCGGCCCCGGCTACCGGCCAGGCACCCGCCGCTCCCGCCACCTCCCCGGCGCCTGCGGCGCCGGCGTCAGCCGCGCCGGCATCGCCGTCAGCGCCGGCATCGCCGCCGGTGCCGTCGGCGCCGGTGCGGACCTCACCGCTTGCCCGCAACCTCGCCCGCAGGCACGGCATCAACCTGGCCGCTGTGCACGGCACGGGACCCGGCGGCCGGATCGTGCGCGCCGACATCGAGGATGCGGTCCGCGAGCTCGGGGGCGCACCGCCGGGACCGCCGGGACCGGCTCCTGCTCCGGCCCCCGCCCGGCCCGCCGA
>DASQSC010000685.1:0-2769 GCA_035642555.1 Streptosporangiaceae bacterium
GCCCGCGATCGAGATCTGGGGCCGGGTGCTTTCCCGCCCCGAGCCGGAGCTTGCCCTGGTCAACTTCGGGCGGCGGGATGTGTCCTTCGACGCCGGGCTGCCGGTGCCGGTGCGCTGGTCCGCGCTGGGCTCGCCCGGCCCAGCGCCCGCCAGCGACATGACCATCACCGGGCTGAGCGACCAGCACGCGTTCGTGCGGGTCCCGGCCGGTCATCCGGTCGCGCCCGGCGACCTGCTGGGGGCCGGGATCTCCCACCCGTGCACCACGTTCGACCGGTGGCGGCTGCTGTTGATCACCGACGACAGCTACCGGGTGACCGGCGCCGCACGCACCTTCTTCTGACGCCACCGCCGGGTACGATGAGCGCCAGGCGCGGGAGGGCGCCGCCGGGTCCGCGGGCAGGACTGAGTCCACCTCCGGCATCCCGCCCGGCAGGCTGCGACTGACGACGATCCCTTCCTGCCCCCGACCGCGGACCACGGGGAGACCAGGGAGCCGTCATGCCTGACCTGCCTGCCCGCCCCAATCTGGATCAGCTTCGCCACCAGGCCAAGGATCTGCTGCACGCCGCCCAGCGGGGCGACCCCGGCGCGGCGGCGCGGATCCGGGCGGTGTCGGACCGGATCGTGCTGTCGGCCGCGCAGCTCGCGCTGGCCCGCGAGTACGGGTTCGCGAGCTGGCCCCGGCTGAAGCTGGAGGTCGAGCGCCGGGACATCCTCAACCGGCGCGACCTGTCCCGGCTGACCAGGCTGCTGGCCGAGCACCCGGAGCTGGCGACCGCGATGATGGAGCACTGGTGCGATCACCCGAACGGCGCCAGCCCGCTCGGGTACATGGCGATGCTCCGGTTCGACCACGGCCGTCTCGGACTGCCGCCAGAGCTGCCCGGGACCGGCGCCATCGCCAGGGCGCTGATCGAGGCGGGCGCCCCTGTCAACGGGCATCCTGGCGACAAGGAGACGCCGCTGATCACGGCGGCCAGCTACGGGGATGCTGAGGTCGCCCGGGTGCTGATCGAGGCGGGGGCCGACGTCGACGCCGTGTCCGCGCCCGACTCGGGCGGCGCGCCCAGCAGCACCGCGCTGGTCCACGCGGCGGTGTTCGGCATGACCGCGGTCCTCGACCTGCTGGTGGCCGCCGGCGCCCGCATCGACAGCCTGGAGACCGCGGCGGCCGCCGGCGACATCAGCCGCTGGCCGCTGCTGCGGTTCACGGTGCAGAGCAAGCTCCGGGCACTGGTGTTCGCCGCCGACCACCAGCGGCTGGAGGTGATCGACCAGCTGATCGCCGCCGGCACCCCGGTCAACGAGCCTGACGCCGAGTGGGGGCGGCTGCCGCTGCACATCGCCGCCCAGAATGGCCGGGCCGCCAGCGTCCGGCGGCTGCTGCATCACGGCGCCGACCCCGGGCTGCGCGACCCGCTGGGCCACCGGACCCCGCTGGAGTGGGCCCAGGCCGGCAACCGCTACACCGGCAGCCCGGCCCACGACGAGGCCGGGGCCATCCTGCGCGAGGTGACCGGCCCGGCCACGTCCCCCCGGCCGGGCCCGGAACCGGCCGGGATCCAGATCCGGATCGAGGCATCCGGCCTGCCCGGCCGCGACTGCCCCCCCTCCCCGGACTCCCCGGCCGGCTACCGGAACATCCACGTCGGCGTGCAGCGGCGGGGACGCCGGGACGAGGTGCTCGACCTGCATCCGGGCGACGCGCCCGCGGCCTGCTGGGCGCTACCGGCCACGGCCGCCCCCGGCCCGGCCGGAACCGACCTCACGGGTCCCTATATCCAGGGCCCGCGCGGCGGCCGGTTCATCTACCTGTCCTGGGGCACGGTGGACGAGGCAGGCGCCTTCACCCTGTTCCGGCGGGCGAAGCTGATGCTGGCTGCCGTCGATCCCGCCACCCTGGACGCCGCCCGCCGGCACGGCCGCCTGATCGGCAGGCTGACGCTCACCGACGACAGCGGGCACCCGCTGTGCGCGGCCGTGCGGCCGCCGCTGATCAGCTGGTCCGCCAGCGCCGCCGGCTGAGCCCGGCCGGGGCCCGGCGGAGCACCCGGGGGCCGGTCAGGTCCCCGGGTGCCGGGTCAGCCGCCAGGCTGTCAGGTCCCAGCGCCGGGTCAGCCGCCGGAGGCCGGCCGGTAGCCGGCGGGCCGCCAGCCGGCCACGAGGTCGTCGCTGTCGTTGCCGTGCGCGTCCCCCTGCCAGGTCCCCGCCCGGGTGAACGACGCCGCCACGTCCCGCAGCCACAGCGTGGCCCCCGGCATCCACCCGGCCAGCATGGTGTAGCCGCCGGCGGCCGGCAGTGCCAGCCCGCTGGCTGCCAGCGCGCCGCCGATCGTGACGTGAACGCCGTCGTACCGGCCGGCCACCGCCGGCCAGTCCTGCAGCCGCCACGGCCCTGGCTGCCCGCCCCAGTCCCGCCACTCGCCGTCGTGGGTGCCGGTGACGTCGCGCGGGAACTCGCTCACCAGCTGCTGCCAGTCGCCCGGCCCGGTGACCTCGAAGACCCTGGCCGCCGGGTCGATCTCCAGCGACCAGACGGCGGCCTCGGCCGGGTTGCCGGCCTCCGGTGGCGGGCCGTCAAACCAGCACAGCAGCTCCAGCGCGGGCACCCCGGGATACGCCGGGCCGGTCCAGGTGCCTGAGTACGACGGGCCCGACCACCAGAAGGCGCCGTAGCGCTGGCCCGGCTCGCGCTCGCGGGGGCCGGCCGCCAGCCCGTCGGCGTTCTGTTCCCGCTCGCGGGCGGCCGCCTTCCAGACCGCCCGC